>JAFGWF010000091.1 GCA_016937295.1 Bacteroidales bacterium | reverse complement strand
TTGACTCTTCAAAGTCTTGATAAATTGTCGAAATTGTGTTTTGTTTTCTTTAACGGAACTCATTACCTACTCAACATGAAGGATAAATGGTAATCTTGCTTGAATACGGTCTTGATTATCAATTGATTTTAAGAAGTTGATGTATTCCGCATACACACCTAACTCTTCATTGATGGCTTGTTTGATAGAGGTTTTCCCATTCAATTGATCAATAATTTCTTCAAAAGGATCTTTTTGAGCAGGTAGTTCTTTGATACGGTAATTTTCGATTTTGGCCAATTTGGCAGCATGGCTAATTGCCGCATCAATATTCCCAAGTTCATCTACTAATCCGATTTTAAGAGCATCAACTCCACTCCAAACCCGACCTTGTCCAATACTGTCAACTTGAACAGTAGTCATGTTTCTTCCATCGGCAACATGCTGAATAAATGTTTGATAAATAAAATCTATGGAATTTCTAATTGTTTCAAATTGGTATGGACTTAGGGGTTTATTGATTGAAAAAATATCGGCATTTTCCGCTGTTTTCACTCCATCAAAAGTAATTCCTAATTTGTTGTTTAAAAGCTTTTGCATGTTTGGAATCATGCCAAAAACTCCGATGGAGCCGGTTAAGGTATTGGGTTGGGCGAATATTCTATTAGCATTGCAAGCGATATAGTATCCACCCGAGGCAGCATAATCCCCCATTGAGGCAACTAAAGGCTTTTCTTTTTTTAATAATTCTAATTCACGATAGATTACCTCCGAAGCTTGTGCACTTCCACCGGGACTGTTTATCCTGAATACCACAGCTTTTATTGTGGAATCTTTTCTGGCTTCTCTGATGGCTTTGGCAATACGCTCTGAACCAATAGTTTGGTCGTCACCTTCGCCCGATTGTATGGCTCCAACGGCATAAATAACAGCGATTTTGTCTTTTTGTTTAAACTCGGTTTTAAGAGTTTGTTTATACTTTGCCAATGAAATAAACTCCGGTTTCTTCGTTGAATCACTTTTATTAACTCTATTTAATTCAACTTCAATTTCATCCCAATATTTAATTCCATCTATTAAGCCTGATTTTAAGGCGCTTTCTGCGTGATACGCGCTTAGATTATTGGCAAGGTTTTGTAAATCAGCAACTTCAATTTTTCTTTCTTTAGAAATATTTGTAAGAATATGATTCCAGATGCTTCCTAAAAAAATTGATGTTTGTTCACGATTTGCCTCACTCATTTTTTCATCCATGAATGGTTCAACGGCTGATTTGAATTTATTATTAGGGCCTCTGATAATTTGCATTTCTACTTCCAATTTGTCTAAAGCATTTTTAAAAAAGGTGACTTGACCATTCAGCCCTTTAAAATCAACCATTCCCATTGGATTGAGGTAAACTTTGTCGGCAACTGATGCCAGATAGTAGGAAAGTTGACTGTAATTTTCACCATACGCTATAATAAATTTGCCGGATGTTTTAAAATCAATCAATTCTTGTCTTATTTCTTCAATTGTAGCTAATCCACCTCCAACAAAAAGTCCGGCATCAATATAAATACCATTGATGTTTTTATCTTCTTTAGCGTTTTTTATAACAGCCTTAATTTTATCTAAACCCTGAATGGATGAAGATTCATCAAAGCCAAATTGAGCAAAAGGACTTACCGGCTCACGTTCCTGTAAAATTTTATCAATTTTAAGCTCTAAAATTGAATTTGGTTTAACGGTTACGGTTTCATTTTTGGAAGCAACCGAAGCGATTCCAACTATAATAAGAAATAGTAAAAGAAATGTTAGTAAAGTTCCAACAATCGTGGCTAATGTGTATTTTAAAAAGTTTAACATAAGGTAGTAATTTTAGTGTTAGAAAATGAGACGAAATATTGAGGTCAAAGTTACAATTTATAGTAAATGTGATAACAGTGTTTTTTACTAAATAGTTAAATGAGATTAAACGATTGAAACTAAAATGTTATTTTTGTCAGATGTCAGAATTGAATACCGTAGTTATAATTGCCGGAGGTAATTTGGGAGACCGAATGGGCTATCTTATTGAAGCTGAAAAGTATATAGAGAAATCAATCGGTCATATCGGAAAAAAGTCTCGTGTTTATGAATCAGAATCATGGGGTTTTGTCTCCGATTTAAGTTTCTTAAATCAAGTGTTTGTTTTAAGTACATCTCTACAGCCTGAGCCTCTTTTGGATGTTCTTTTAGATATCGAAAAGAAATTAGGTCGGCAAAGAAAAATAGACTCCCTTTATCAGTCTCGAACAATGGACTTGGATATTCTATTTTATAATGATAACTCTTTTTCGAGTGACCGGTTAGTGATACCTCATCCTCGAATTGAAATGCGAAATTTTGTTTTACAGCCGTTAGTCGAAATTTTACCCAATCATATTCATCCCAAATCAGGATTATCGATATTAGAATTGTTTAACCAATGTGATGATAGTTCATTAGTGAAAATTTATGAAGAATCGAACTGAATATAAGTTTATTGCAATTGAAGGAAATATTGGTGCCGGAAAATCTTCCCTTGCAAAACTGCTTGCAGGAAAATTAAATGCAAAGTTAATCTTGGAGGAATTTGAAGATAATAGTTTTTTGCCAAAGTTTTACGAAGACCAAGATAGATATGCTTTCCCTTTAGAGCTCAGTTTTTTGGCAGAAAGATATAATCAGTTACGAAAGTCTGTTTTTGATAGAGATTTGTTTTTTGATCTTATTATTTCCGATTATTTTGTGGCAAAATCATTAATTTTTGCTCAAAAAACTCTAAAAAGTGATGAATATAGGTTATACCATAAACTCTTTGAGATTATTCATCAATCAATGCCAAAGCCTGATTTGTTTGTTTACCTTCACGTGGATGTGGATAATCTCTTAGAGAATATTCGAAAACGTGGAAGAGATTATGAGCAATCTATCACTAAAGAATACCTTACTTCAATTCAGGATAGTTATTTTTCGTTTATTAAGCAGAATAATCTTGAACGAATAGTAGTTATTGACACAAATAATATTGATTTTGTAAATAATAAAGCGGATTACTCAAGAGTCGAGGAGGTGATACTTTCTTCCTACTCTCAAGGAATTCATCGAGTGATATTATAAAAAAAAGAGGCTGCATTTGCAGCCTCTTTTTTTATAATAAATTGATTATAAATTATTTTACTAAAGTTTGGAATTCAGCTTTATCTTTAAAATTTATAAATTCAAGATCTTTTTTTGCTTCTTCCTTGTATCCGGGAACCATTTCAATTGCTTTTTTCAAATTATCATAAAGCATTTGAGTATTATTAGTTCTTGCGCCAATGACGGCTAATAAATAATGAACTTCACCTGATTTAGGGGCGCAATCAAGTGTTTTGGTAGCTTCTGCTGCATTGCCATTTTCTAACTGAGCTAACGCTAAGTTATAGTCACAAGTTTTGGAGCTAAATGCTTGTTGAGCACCGGTGTAATCACCTTTCAGCATTTTAATAACACCCATGTTATAGGCTACATCAACATTCTGACCGGCAGCTTCTTGATAATATTTTTCGGCAGCTTCGTAGTCTTTCTTATAAGCTGCAATAACACCCATGTTATTAGCAACAAGTCCATCGTTTGCTTTGATTTCATCAGCTTTAGCCAAATTAGAAGCAGCTACATCCATATTACCCATTTTGATATTGATTGCTCCAAGGTTGTTCCATGCTCTCCAGCATTTGGGGAATTTCTCAGTTGCAGTTTTGTAAATCTTGAATTGAGTATTAATATCTTTTGTTAGTGTGGCGGCATAAAGCAATTCATTAAGCTTTAATGTGTCAGGGTTAGATATTGCAAAATTAGCAATTTGCTCATCTGTAAATTTTGGTTCGAGGCAGGTAACTGTTACTTCAGCACGACGAAGAACGGAAAGCATATCTTCAACTTCCTGATAAATCACAGTCATATTGCGAATTTGTTGTTCACGGTCTGCTTTAGTAGCTTGTGATTTAATTACGTTAGCAATTTTATCTTTTTCGGCAATTTTGCTGCCTTCCAAAGCCTTCATAAAACCATTGAAATCAGCACCTTTAGCTTCAACAATGTATTGTACGTCTTTTTCGGCATCTTTGATTGTTAAAGTAGATTTTCGTCCTCTAATCATGCTGTTTATATCGCTAACTACAACTTTTTTTGCAGTAACACCACGCTCGTCAGACAATTCCTGATTAAGCGTAAGCTCTCCTTCAGGTGAAGCCCATGCGTTGATGGTAATGTTTTTAATTTGCCAACCCTGTGCAATAAAGTCTTTAAGAGCATCGTACGCATCTTTATTGTCTTTATTGAGTTTTAAGGATAAATCAAGATTAGATTTGTTGTAGGCAAAGTAAATATTTGCTGTTTTGTTAGCATAGGTTACTTTCTCATAACCGTCTGGAGCCATTTGAACATTTTCTCCGTTGCCAACTCTGGTGGAAGTAATGATGATTCCATCCGCAAGTTTTACGTCGTCTAACTGTTGTTCTTTGGAGCCTTTTTTAACCTTAATTTTTACCCACATTTCAGCAACCTGCATTTCAGGTTCATACTTGAAATTATCAGTATAAGTTAAAGTTGCACCTTCTTTTGTGCTAACTACAGTTCCTTCACCTTCTACAGCTTCACCTTTTAAGGTTAAAGGTTTTAGGTCTTTTGTTGTGCTGTTGTACTTTAGATAAGGTTGAAATTCAACAGTAGCTTTTTTGTGAAAAGATTTTGGTGGAATAGTTCCTGTAACCTTTACTGCAACATTTCCCCCTTTATTTACCAACGGATTAGGGTCAACTTGGTAGGCATCAGGCATCTTTGTAGATACACAACTTGCCACCACTACCGCCAGCATAATTGCCAATAAAGTCTTTAAGTTTCTCATAGTTGTTAATTTAGTATTAGTTTCAAATTATATGCAAATATAGTAATAGTTGTTTTAACTCAAATATTTTTATCAAAAACATATTATATCCATAAAATGATGTTTTGTCGAACAAAAAAAGCTGTTAATACAGCTTTTTTTGTTCCAATAATTTAGATTCGTTTTCCGTTTTCGTATTTAATTATATACGCATCAGTTGCTCCACTCGCTTTCATTTCTTGCAAATACGCCTTTGCCTCTTCCATAGACGAAAACTTTCCTGTAGTATATTGATACCAATTTCCGGTTTTTTCTTCATAGATGCTGCCGGCCTCAATGTTAAACTTAGCTGCAGTTTTAACAATTGCATACGGGCGTCCATTATTTGCTAAAATCTGTATTTTGTAAGTAATTCCATTTGCATTAAATGGACTTTTATCCATGACATCTTGGTTTATATAATAAAGGTGTGGTTGATAAACTCCATCCTTGAATGCAACAATATAAGAGCCTCTGACATTGGTGCCTTTACGCCGTGCTTCAGCTTCTTGAATATCTGTATAATTTCCAATGGTATAATTGCTGTATCCTTGATAGCTGCTTTCGTTGACTGTCTCATTTAATTTATATTGTTTCTGTAACGCCATAGGATTCATCTTTCCTCCATAAACTGCCGCTACTTGAACCCCGTAAGTGATTCCAGAGATTACTTTTGTGGTCTGGGAAGAAGTAGGTTCGGTTTTTATCTGTTCTACCGGTTTGCTGATATTATCATTTGGTTGATTAGGTACCTCGTTTGTTGCAATTGGTGTGGTACTTTCAACGATAATCTGGTTTTTAAACTGTTTAACCTTAATTTGATTTTCCTCAGTATAAGCAAAACTTCCGGGAATACTATAGGTTTTTGCGTCTATACTCGATGTCTTGATTTTATATGAAAAATTTATTGTTTCTGCAGAAGGAAGATTCTCCCATTTAATGGTAAGTTTTCCAACTTCATAAGTCATTTGTCCATTGGCTAAATCTAATGGCTCAATCATAAATCCGTCAGGATAAGACTGATTGAACTCCCCTGAATTTGTTAGATCACCTTTATTAATAGTAACAGATACGTTTTTAGTTTCTTCATTATTGATAACTAATGGCATAGTAATCTGGGTGTTAACATCAATAGGTTGATATTCAGCCACAATGGTTGAAGTGTCAGGCTTGACAGGTACAATTTCTATTTTCTCTTTTCTTTCTTTCTTTGGACCAAACTTGTAGCTTGCACCAATGCTAGTAAAGGAATAGATGTCATCTACCTCAGATCCACTACCAATATGCGCGTCAAGATCATCAATAAAACCGTGACGGAACGTGTTTTGAGCAAACAGAGTAAGTCTTGGTGTTAGATTAAATCCCATTCCCCAACCCCAAGGAACAAAAAAAGCTTTTTCATCTACTTTGTTGAAATCCACATTGTTAGGTGTGGTGAATGAATTTGCGCTGTAATGCACCATTCCTGCACCGGCGAGAACATATACATTGATTAAACGGTCAGGGTTGCGCCAAAAGATGGATGTTAAATCAACATTTAACGCTAAACTATAGTCAAAATAGTTCGTTTTAAAACCTAATCCTGCAAGCTGGTCGTCAGACCATTTAGTTCGTTCACCGCTAAGATTTCCAAAAAGGAATGAGCCTTGCACACTGAAAGTGTTGGTAATTTTGCGATTTAAATCTATCTCAAAGGAGAGTTTCGATTGTTTCGAAAACATCTTAGTGAAAGGGTCGGAATCATCAGATAAATCGCCCCAAAGCATTGAACTTCCTGTATGCAAACCAACCTTCCAAAGGTAGTTTTTATTATCTATTTCGCTTTGTGAAAATAAATTCAAATTAGCAAAGGAAAAGAACAGAATCAAAACTGTAATAAAAATTTTCATAATTGTAGATATTATTTTACATCGGTAATTAATTATTATATCTTTGCAAAGATATTAACAATACTAATACATACAATATTTATGCGAAAAATAATTGTCATATTCGTTGTTTCAATGTTGAGCTTAACATTTGTTGATGCTCAATCAATTGTGTATCAGAATAAAGACAGTCTTGATATGAGTATTCATAACAGGTTTTACTTGTCTCTATATGGTGGTTTAGCACAATTTTATGGTGATGTAAGTTCTGATGTTTATTTTCCTGGAACATCTATGAAAGGAAAGATACCGTGGGTTATTTCACCTCGTATCGGTTGGGACTTTAATAGTCGGTTTGGTTTAAGAGCTGATTGGACCATGAATAGTGTTTGGGGAAAAAGTAATAAACCTAACCAAGATCGATATTTTCACGCTAGTATATATGACTTACAGGGATATTTTGTGGTTAATATGACCAATATCATTTTCCCTTATAAGTTTGATAAGCGTTGGAATATGACTGCTTACATGGGTGCTGGTTGGATGTTTTATAATTCTATTGCTTGGGATTCTAATGAGAATATTCTTGAATCAACAGGTTATGACGCCAATGGTGATAGAACAAAACGCGCAACAAATCGTATTTGGAGTGTGGGCTTATCTGGAGCATATAGGCTAACCAATCACTTGGATTTAACCTTAGAATTAAAGATGAACAATAGTCCGGTTGATGATTTGGATGCTTGGAGTGTTGTCCTAAGTGAATTAGATAATTATTCTTCGGTATTGGTTGGAGTCAATTACTATTTAGGCACTAAGGAAAAGGCGTGGAAATGGAATCCAATCGAACCTTTGGTCGAGGAAATGATAGATTCATTGGAATCCTATGATAAGCAATTAGTTGATCTTGGAAATGACGTTAAAGATTTGAAAGCATGTTGCGAAACCACTAGTAGTTTGCCTAATTCTCCTGATGAAGATGCTGATGGTGTGCCGGATACAAGAGATTTAGAGCCAAAAACACCTAAAGGTAATACGGTTAACTGGCAAGGTGTCACGATAATGCCAAACAATCCTACCAAAGTTCCTTTAAATAATCCAACTGATTTTGCCGATGACGATAATGATGGTGTGCCTAATATCCGAGATATTGAACCAAATACACCTTCTAATACAATGGTTAACTGGCAAGGAGTAACTATTCCTGTTGGCGGTTCAGGTTCAACTGTTGTTGGAGGCGGTGTTGTTGGGGGTGGCTCACCAAAGGTTGGTATGTATTTTAACTCGGTATATTTCCCTTTTGATCAGTCAACTATTGACCAAGTCAACTATCAGGAAATTATTAAAGTGGTGATGTATTTGCGCGCCAATCCCGGAACACGTATTAAGATTTCTGGTAACACTGATGAGCGCGGTACTAACAACTACAACGATGCCTTAAGTGATCGTAGGGTAAAAGCTGTCAAGAAAGTATTGCTTGAAGATTTTGGTTTTGACGAAACCATTTTTGATGAAGAAGCTCTTGGTGAAACCAAATTATTCTCTCAAAATACCCATTGGGTTAATCGTCGGGTCGATTTCTTTATTGTAAAATAATATATTAATTTGTTCATGTTAAGGCAGTTGGCTGAAGATCAACTGCCTTTTTTAATTTTTAGATATGAAGTTAAAAATATTTATTTCGCTTTTATTTTTCTCCACTCTTGTATCCGCTCAACGTTTTAAAAGTGTGAAAAGCTCTGATACAACTGATTTTTCCGCTCTCAAAATACGGTCTTTAGTTTTTTCTGAGGATTCCATTTCCCCAAGTTTCGGAATCTTTGACTCTATTGCGATTAATGCAAATGTCTTTTTTATTGGTGAAAATCATAGTTATCGAGCTGCTAATACTGAATTGCAAATTGCTTTTATCCACTATCTACACGAAAAAGCCAATTTGAAACATATTGTTATGGAATTTGGTACGGCGCGTGGCTGGTTGGTCGATCATTATATTAATAATCAGGATACTACTTATGGTGAATTTTTACGTTTATATTCCTTTCCTGAATATTATGCTTACTATAAAAAACTTCGTGAATTGAATTTGTCCTATCCGGAGAGTAAGAGATTACGAGTGTATGGAATCGATGTTGAACGTTTCAACGAAACTCCTTTGAAAGTGTTAAGTTTACTGATTCCTGATAAGGAAATACCTGATTCAATAGCGCTTAATATCGAATCGATACTCGGGATTGCAGGCTATAACGACAATTATTTGAGCAATAAAAAGCAAAAGTCAGATGATGATGATTATGTCATGCCGTCAACTTTCAGGCAGTATGGAGCTCGTACCTATAGTTCGGAAAAAACCGTATCAACAATCATTGATGAATATTTTAAATATCAGAAATATTATCAAGAATATTTGGGCGATTCTGCATATCAACTCTTTGATATTATTATCTCTGAATTGCGTGACCAACGAATTTATGATTCCTACTCTCGTCAGACTCATCAGCATGTTTATAGAGAAAGATATATGTTTAGTAAGTTTTTAGCTTATAGCAAGTTGCATCCTGAAGAGAAGATTTTTGGACAATTTGGCCGTTGCCATGTCTCAGTTCAAAAAAAGGATAACCAGTGTTTATGGTTCGATTTTTACTCAATTGCAGCGCGTTTGAATAGTTCCCCAAACGTATTTCTCAATAAAAAGGTGAGTTCAATTGGGTATTTTTATGAGGATGACATTTCTTTAAAAAACAGTGTTGAGAATCAGGGGCAACTGCATAATCTCCTTGAGGAAATGGCTGAAATGGATACAATTACAGTGGTGAAAGTAACTGATGATAGTTTGATTTTTGGTGATTATTCAAAGTCTTATGATTTTATTGTTTACGACAGAAGACCTATTGAAGAATCCTCTGCCGATTTTATAGAAGATGACTACATCGGTAGCGATGATGTTAACGGCAATTTTGCTATTGGGTTTGGACTTCGATATCATTATCCAGATTATACTTCTTTTAACGCTTTTTTAACATCAAAATCATACGGCAAATTGCAAACTCCTGAACAATCTTTTGTTTTTTCAATGGCTGTCAATTCTTTGAAAGGTTTTTGTTTTTCTGGTTCAGGCTACTTTTTCCAAAAACAAAATCTATTAGGTCTAACAGATTCTATAGATTTAACGTCACATCACTATGGAATGAGTATCGATTTTGGTTGGAATTTGTTGAATTCACAGTATGTTTTTTTTAAACCACAATTTGGAATGGGATTTCTGGGAAGTTATCTAGATGTTAATCAATCGGTTGATAAAACAAATCCAGACTTAGACTTTTTTGGGGCTCCCCAGATTTCAAATTACGCATCGATTCATTGGTTTTTTACGCCATCTGCAGAGCTTATTTTTAAATGGCGTTTTATGGGGATTGGTATCTCAGGTGGCTACCTTTATAGTCCTTTCAATTCAGTTTGGCGAAATTCCCAGGGGACTAAGCTCTCACTTGCACCGGAAATTTCTGTTAATGGCTTTTTTTGGCAATCGAATTTTTATTTTATGTTCGATTTTTAAAATCTTATTAAATTTGCCTCACATACAAACATTTATTTACCTGAATAATAGAATTTATGAAAGTTATGCAAAAGACCATACCGGCGATGATGGAATCATCTGTAGCCAAATTTTCGCAAAACACTTTGGTGCTTGAAAAGACATTAAGTAAATACGAATCAATAAGTTACGGTCATATTCATTCCGATGTAATTCGTTTGGCTGATCGTCTGTTAGATAAGGGTCTTCAGAAAGGTGATCGGGTTGCTTTGCTCTCCGAGGGGCGAAGTGAGTGGTTAATCTCGGAGTTGGCTCTGCTATATTTGGGTGTAATTAACGTTCCATTATCTATTAAACTAAACGAACCCAATGAATTGCAATTTCGGATTTCACATTCGGGCTGCTCTGCAATTATAGTTTCAAATCGCCAACTTGCCAAAATTCGCCAAATAATTAAGGATTTGCCTGATGTTAAGTTTATTTTGGTCTTTGGGCAAGAAGGTGAATTTATGTCTAATGAAATTGGATATAAGGATTTTATGCAGTTTGATAAAGGTGTTGACAGCCATCGTGTTATGGCTATTGCAGATTCTCTGTCTGAGAATGATATTGCAAATATCAGCTACACTTCAGGGACTACTGCCGATCCAAAAGGTATCATGCTTAGCCATCGAAATTATACGGCTAATGTGGAGCAGGCACGGTCTTTACTCGAAATACATTCTTATTATTCTTCACTATTAATTCTTCCTTGGGATCATTCTTTTGCTCATACGGTTGGACTATACACCTTAATTAATAATGGGGCTTCGTTGTCCGTTGTCGAATTAGGCAAAACAGCATTAGAAACTTTAAAAAATATTCCGAAGAATATAAAAGAAACAAAGCCTACCTTCTTGCTTTCCGTTCCTGCGCTGGCAAAAAACTTTAAGAAAAATATTGAAAAAGGTGTGGCTGATAAAGGTGCTTTGACCGAAAAACTATTCAATCATGCGATGTCTGTGGCTTACAGATATAATGGTGATGGTTGGGACAAAGGGAAAGGATCCCGGATGTTTTTAAAACCATTAGTTTGGTTTTATGATAGAATTCTTTTTAGTAAAATACGCCAAAATTTTGGTGGACGTTTAGAGTTTTTTATTGGCGGTGGAGCATTGTTAGATGTTGATCTTCAGCGGTTTTTCTATGCTATTGGAATACCTATGTTTCAAGGTTATGGTTTGTCAGAAGCTGCTCCAATTATTTCTTCTAATGCACCGCTCAGGCATAAATTAGGTAGTTCAGGCTTTTTGGTAAAGCCATTAGAATTAAAAATTATTGACAATGATGGTAAAGAATTGCCGGTCGGTGAAAAAGGGGAAATTGTTGTTAAGGGTGAAAACGTAATGCTGGGTTACTGGAAAAATGAAAAAGCAACCAAGGAGGCTCTTCGAGATGGTTGGCTTTATACCGGTGATATGGGTTACATGGACAATGACGGTTTTCTCTATGTTTTGGGAAGATTTAAAAGCTTGTTGATTGGAAACGACGGTGAAAAATATAGTCCTGAAGGGATTGAGGAGGCTTTGGTTAACCAATCGAAGTATATTGATCAAGTGATGCTTTATAACAATCAGAATAACTATACAGTCGCTCTTATTTCTCCTAATTACCAAGCTGTTAAAGCTGATTTAAAAAAACAAAATTTTAGTTTTGAATCGGAAGAGAGTGCAAACTATATTTGTGATTTAATACAGCAAGAAATAGGTCAATATTTAGAAGGCGGAATTTATCAGGATATGTTTCCGGGGAGGTGGTTGCCGGCGGCTTTTGCCATTATACCTGAGCCTTTTACAGAAGAAAACAAAATGGTAAATTCAACGATGAAGGTTGTTCGCGGAAAAGTAGTGGAGAATTACCAATCGGTTATTGACTTGCTTTACACATCTGAGGGTAAGTCGCACCGAAATAATTACAATACATCCAATGTGCGAAATTCATTAAAATAGGGTTAATTAGCGTTGTTTGAATTTTTTTTTGTGTCTGATTGACGGTTTCTATTTCCCATGCCTTCAAGTTTGATTTCTTGATGAGTTTTCAAAGATATTTCTGCCTGAAGTGGTTGGCCGATAGGAAGGATTAGACTTTTGTCGTTTGATTTCGGGCTTTTAATTTCGGCACTTATTGGAAAGGCATTCATTCGTTTTGAATCTAAAGGAATTAAAAGCTTCAATAAATCTGTTAAATGAGCATCCTTATTCAGCCAAACTTTTTCTGCATGGCGTGGCAAAATTACCGGACATCTATGATGGGGGATTTTTTGCATGAGCTCATTAGCCGTAGTGGTTATTATAGAAAATCCGTATTCAATGTTTTGCGATTCAGGATTTAGCCATGAGTCGTAAATTCCTGCAAAGGAAAAAGGTCGTTCTTTGTTTTGCAAATGTACTAAAAAAGGATTGCTAAGTCCCTCATTAGTAGTTCCTTCAATAAACGCATCAGCTGGAATCAAACACCTTTGCTGGCGTATGGGCTTTCTGAAAGCAGGTTTGAGAATAATATCTTTTGCTCCATTATATTGGGGATTGTTTTCTTTGTTTCTATCTCCTTCAACTCTTGCATTGAAAAGATACATTCTCTTTTTTGCCCAAAATGGAGTGAGTCCAAAGCGGAAAAGTTGTAGAGTTCGTGGAGCTTCGCAAGTGATTACAGGCGCCAGGTCTCCGGGTGAAATATTATATGAAGGCTCAAAGATAAAATCTGAGGCTGTAGTTACATTAAACCGTTGTTCAAGTACCTCAATCTTTTGAACTAAAACATATCTTCCACACATTAGAAAACGAAATTTAGTCCAATTGAAGGCAAAAATGGTAATTGGTCAACACGCTCATTAGTAATGCGATCGATGTAAAAAATATTATTACGGTTGTAAATGTTTGTCGCGCCAATATTTACTTCGAGTGAGGAAGTTTCCGTAATTAAAAATTTTCTTTTTATGGCTATATCCATGCGGTGATAGGAGGGAAGTCTATGACTGTTAATATCGCCATAAACAATTCCAATTTCACCATTAGCAACGGTGTAATCTGTATTAATTCCATCTGAAAAAGTCAGAATCTCATAATTGCCGATTGTAGGAGTGAACGGAAAACCCGATCCAAAATTCCATCTTCCACTTATTTCCCAAAGTTTGGTTTTTCCAAAGGAATAGGTCGTAAGAAAGTTGATGTTGTGTCGGCGATCAAAATGAGGGATATATTCCATTAATCCATCAAAACGGTGATTGAAACCCATACTGTAAACAAACCAGATATAAAGTTCATGATATTCATATTTGAGAGAAAAGTCAACTCCTTGAGCATCACCTGTTTCAATGATGAAGTCTTTTTTTAGAGCATCGGGTTTATCGATGTATTCCGGACTATCGTCAAAGACTTTGTTGCGATTTATATTGGTTAATTGAGAGAAATATTTGAAGTAGGCCTCAAGATTTAAGGTGATTCTGTTTCCTAAATCGTATTCAATACCACCAATAATATGATTCGACTTTTGAAGTTTATGGGTGAGTTCCTTACCATTAAAATTTGTTTGGAGGTTTTCAGGCCCGGAAATAAATCCATAAAATAAGTTCACAACGTCTCTATCGGATGAAGTTGAGATGAGATTTTGTGAAAAAATTCCAGCGGCGGCTTTAATTCTCAAATTATTACTCAAACTGTATTTCATAGAAAGACGGGGTTCAAAGGAAATATTTGCCAGTGATGCGTAGTACTGGACTCTCAGTCCTGGCTCAATGATTAGGCGAGAATAGGAAATTGTGTTCTGACTTGCGGCATTTTTATCTTTAATTTTTCCATAGTTGAGCTTAGTAGTGAAATATGCAGCAATTTCAGTTGTGCTCTCTTTTTGCTTAATTGTTCGTTCAAGGGAATTAACGTAGGTATAATCAGTGGTAAAACCTTTAATGTCAATTCCGTATTTCACGCGGTTTTTTCCTGCAAAATAGGTGAAATCTAATCCCATGTTGAAACCACCGATATTACTAAAACGGTCGAGACCTGTACCATCCTCAAGATTTAATTTGTAGTTAGAGTACGCAACTTTTCCTTCAATAAGCATTGGTGAATTACTCGGGACAATGTTAAATTTCATTCCTCCTCCATAGGATATCCATTGGTAATTATTAATGGTTTTATAGGTTACCTGATCGTTAAAATTGAATCCAAAAACGTCTAATCGGTTTCCATTAGATCCATTAAAGGAAATTTTTCCATAATAATCGCTGAACGAAAAAGGGATTCCGTCACCATTGTTTACGTAAGGATAAAGCAGTGTGGATGACTCTTTGATATACGAGTTTTTAGCCGAAACAACCATAGAAATTGAGCCTTTGTCCGGCGATGTTTGTTTTACTAATGGTCCCTCAAGAATTAGTTTAGTTCCAAAACTGTTGACATCAAATTTTCCGGATAATCTTCTGGTATTTCCATATTTATAACTTATATCCATTACTGAGGAAATACGATCGCCATATTCGGCACCAAAGCCGCCGGTATAAACGTCTGCAACGCTAATGAGGTCTGCATCAAAAACCGAAAAAAGACCTATGGAATGAAAAGGATTGTAAATAGTCATACCATCTAATAAAACTAAATTTTGAATAGGGGTGCCGCCTCTGATATAGAGTTGCCCTCCTTGGTCGCCGGTAAATACTACTCCGGGAATAACCTGTAGATATTGGGCAATATCCGCTTGTCCGCCTATTGTAGGAATTTGATTGATTTGTTTTGGTGTAACTTTAACAATTGAAATTTTGGTGTCAGTACGACCTTCTTGCCTATCAGCATTAATAGTGAATGTAGTTAGTTGATAAACAGCCTCTTTAAGTTCAATGTTTTTTGTGATTGTGATATTTGCAGTCACATTAACAGGAATTTTAATGGTGTCGTAACCAACTGCCGTCACCATTAAGGTGTAGTCTCCAGGTGGGATTTTAGAAATAAAATAAAAACCGTTTTCATCTGTTGTTGCCCCAATGGCAAAACCTTGCAGGAATACATTGGTAAACATCATTGGTGCTCGGCTTACTTTATCTAATACGATTCCTTTTACAGAGCCGGTTTGTCCAAAAAGGCCAAAGCTTAATATTATAAAAAATAACAAGAAATAGTGTCTCATTTATCCAAAAGTTTGTTAGGGGGTGCAAATGTAGAAAAATAACGTTCTCCAACGGAATCTTAATGCGATATTAATGCCGATACCAATTTTTCGGCTGAAAACAAAAAGGCTAAGGCTTATTCATGACCACTTTATTATCCATCAACTGTTTTTTTCTAGCTCTCTTAAGCATGTATTTGTTGGTAAAATCTTCACCCGGTTTAATGAGCACTGCAACAGCAAGTTTAAGAATGAGTCCTATCCAAAAGTTTTGAATATTTTTTTCAATAATGGGCTCAATCCAGGCTTCCGAAACGACAAACAGGGCAATTACCACAATGAGAACTATGGTTGCTGCTCTTCGGCCAATCCTGGCTTCGGCTAATGCGTCGATAGTTTCGTTCAGTTTGACGTTGGTGTCATGTAAATCTTGATTGGTCTTTTCAAGCTTTTGATTGGTTTTGTCAAGTTTATTTTGGAGTCGGTCGCTGATTTTTGTAATAATTTTAACCTGATCTACGAGCTCTTCATAATTTTCCACAAGTTTTTTATACTCTAATTGGATGTCCATTTTAGAGTATTCGCTTCGTTTGAGAAAATTTTTAGCTTGCTCAAGGTTCTCAAGCTCTCTCTGATAAATATTTTCCTTCTCCATTTAAATCAATTATTCTTCAATAGGAATAATTTCAAAGTCCAAACCCGAAACATCTTGGTAATCCTCTCCGGTTTCCATCATTTCTTCGTCATCTTCTTCATAATACCACTTCACATTAACATCTTTTCCATCATTGAGTAAACTGCGTAAACGCTTGAATATCTCTAAGATGTATTTGCTTGAGGAGGTGTTGAAATATTCTAATTTTACATTTATAACGGTTTTTTCACCTGCAACCTGACTATAAGCTTCTAACCACAACAAAACAGGGTTGAAAAACTCAAATGTGTTTTCAGGAATTGATCTGCCGCTTATTTCAAGAATTCCACTGCCGGCATTGAAATTTATACTCGGCGTTTGCTTTGTTCCTTCGATTATTAAATTGTCCATAATACGTGCTATTTATTATTCTTTGTTCTTACCAATTTTAACTTTTAATCCAAAAAAAGATACCTTATCATTGACTTCCGTAAATTCATAATCAAGCTTTTGTCCGGATTTTTTTGCCATATCAATCATTCCAAGATCGGCACCTCCTTTATTAGAAATTCTATTGTTATCTAGAATTTCTCTATAATAAGCTCGTAAATCATCTTTGTCTAAGGAATTAACTCTTTCGATTCGGTCGCGCAATTTATCAACTTCCTCAATTTTAATGAAATTACCTGAAGTGATATAATAAAATTCATCGTCGAAAAACATTTCCAACATTGCAGCTCGGCGGTCTGTATCTTGCAGATTCTCTGATTCCGCATGATGATACAAGTTTTGCATACACTCAACCAAGATGTTAAAAATCCGTTTTTTTACGGTTCCTTTCTCTTGAACCGCATCTAATTTGGTTTCCATGATTTGCAGAACCATTGAAATAATGTCGGAGTTTATTTCACCTTTGAAGGACAAAATTATGTGGTTGTCCATCATCGACCGAAATTTGTTATATATTTCCATGTGCATAATGTAGATTAAACGAGGCAACTAATTTACAACATTTTGTTTATCAGCCAACTTTTTTTAAAAATATAAGCCAATTACTAAAACGTCGTCTATTTGTTCGTATTCCCCCTTCCAATTGTTATAGGTGTTTTCTAATAGTTTTATAGATTCATTAGTTTGATTATGAGGGAGTTGTAACAAAGTTTCCTTGAATTTTTTCGACATAAA
Organism: Bacteroidales bacterium; assembly: GCA_016937295.1. Classification (GTDB taxonomy): domain Bacteria; phylum Bacteroidota; class Bacteroidia; order Bacteroidales; family UBA1556; genus UBA6267. The sequence goes on along the minus strand of JAFGWF010000091.1, from coordinate 4,583 downwards.
TTTTTTACCTTCTTCTCCACCAAACTGGTCGATATATCCATCTGAACTAATGAAAAAAGCATCTCCTTTTTGGATAGAAAGCGTTTTTGTTTCAAAGGTTTGGTCTAATCTGTCGCTCATTCCTATGGGCATTCTATCTGCCTTAACCTCTATTATGCTGTTTTCAAAAACAGTATATTTGAAATTGTATTTCAAATCTTCAACAGGCTGCGCCGATCGAACGAATAGCGAATTATAGGCGCCTGCATATTCTAATTGTTTGGTTTTGGGGTCAATGGTTAAAAGGGCAATGTCAAGTCCATCTTTTTGTATGCCATCTCCTGACTGGGTGAGGTCGTTAATGATAATGTCGCGTAATTGGTTTAATATCTTTCCGGGATCTGTAACGCCTTTTTCTCGAACAATTTGATTTAATCCGCTAATGCTAATCATACTCATAAATGCCCCCGGGACTCCATGTCCAGTGCAGTCGGCTGCTGCAATTATTATTTTTCCTTTATGCTCTGCAAACCAATAAAAATCGCCACTTACAATGTCTTTTGGGCGATAGTATATAAAGGTGTTTTTTGATACCGTTTGAACTGATGGCATAATGGCAGTTTGAATTCTTCTTGCGTAGTTTATACTATCTGTAATATCCTTATTCTTTTGTGCCAATAATTGATTGGCTTCTCTGATTTGTTGTGTACGTTGTTGCACTTTGGCTTCCAAAATGGCTTTTTCCCTTTTTAAATTTCTTTCCCTGATTTTTACATAGGTTATTACAGCGCTAATCAATGCAATGGCTACTATTGTAAAAAACCACCATGTCAACCAGAAAGGTGGTTTAATAGTAAATTCAAAGGTGACAGGTTTGGTCCATTGGCCTAATGAATTGATGGCTTTTACTTTGAAAATATAATTTCCGGGAGGTAAGGCCGAATAATTGGAAAAAGTGTTTTCGGTTATTGGTTGCCAATCTTTATCCGCTCCTTCAAGCATAACCTGATACCTGATTTTTTCTGCATTGGTTATACTTATGGCTTTGTAATCAAAAAGTATGGAATTTTGATCATGAGCAAACACAGGTCTTTCAACTAAATCCTTATCTTCTAAATTAACTCGTAATCTATTAATTTTTAGTAGTGGAGCCACTTCCACTTTTTTGTGTTCATTTGGAATAAATTTGGTCAATCCTTCAATGGTGCCAAACCATATATGATTTTCGTCGAAAAATGATGCATCATGTTTTACCTCGATACCGGTGAAACCTTCTTGTGGACCAAAACTGGTAATTCTTTGGGTTTTAGGATTCCAAACCGAAAGACCGCGATTGGTTCCAAAATAGATATTTCCGTCTTTATCAGAGGTTATGGTAGCTATCATATCAGAAAGCAAACCATTGGATGCTTTTAATTTTTGAATTACAACCGTGTCGTTTATTAATAATGCTCCTATGCCTTCTGTTCCAACCCAAACTCCTTCATTCGTTTTTAGAAAACAAGTGGGGGTTAGGTCTAATTTTAAGTCAACTCTTATGATAGTATCTTTTAAGATTTTAGATATTCCTTTGCCTCTTGAACCTACCCAAACTGTGCCCTTTGGCTCTGAGTATAATGCGGTTATATCGTTTGCTGCCAAGCCATAGGAGTGAGTCAAAACTTGATACTGATCATCGTTTACGGAATAGTAAATCAATCCTTCATAGGTGCCAACATACAATTCGTTGTGTTTATTAATGGTCATAGCGCTTACATCACCTCTGCTGAGATTATTAAGTAGGTGATTGACAATATAATTACTTTCTATTTTGTTCGTTTGAGGATTATAAATATATACGCCTCCACCCCAGGTTCCTATCCAAAATTTGCCGTTGTTATCTTGCCGTATAAACCTGGTTTGATTACTTAGTATTTTGGTTTCATTTTCTTTATTGAAATTTTCTATGGAAATGCCCTCTGTTGATTCAGAGTTATATTTAAACAGTCCATCGTCTGTTCCAATCAAATATATGTTTTCAAATCGGTTAATGGCATGGACGTGTGCTCTGCCCTCAGGAAAAATATTTGATAAATCGATGAAAGCGTCACCTTTAAAAATAAATAGCCCTTTTTCTTTATCCCCAATAAGAATATTTCCTTCGTAATCCTCTGCAATGCTTCTAACGAATAGGCCATTTAATCCATTGTTGTTGTTGTAGTTATAAAGCGTATTATTTTCAAATTTTGTAATTCCGCCGCCCCAAGTGCCAATCCACATCGTCCCGTTGCTTGCTTCAAATAGATTGCTTATCCAATTCCATCCTAAGCCATCTCTAATGTCAAGAATTTTGGGCTCATCTGTTTTGTTTTTATAAATATACACGCCTCCATTATGAGTTCCTAACCAAAGATTACCTTTTCTGTCTTCCTTAACTGTTATTACACTAAAATAAGCCGGCCAGTGTTGAAAAATATCTTTTGCATATATAAATGTGCTGTCATCCTGTGCTATCTTCACTCCAAAATCGAGAATGAACATGATTCCATATTTTTTCGTGTAAACTAATTGGCTAATTCGGTCGCTAAGACCTTTGTCTCCTGCAAAACGGTCTGTTTGGTAGTTTTCGGGTTTGTCGTAAGGATTAGTGATTCTATAACAGCCAGATCCAAAGGTGCTTATCCAAAGGTGATGGTTTTTATCTTCTATGATGCTTGTAATGTCGTGTTCTATTTTGCCTATATCGACCTTTGTAAAAGTTCCTTGATGGAAATAACTGATTCCCCCTGAATTGTGGCCAAACCAAATTCGTCCTATAGAATCCTGATAAATTGTCCTGATTCCGCCGGAAGATAATCCGTTTTCAGTATTAAAGTTAGTGAAGTTTTTTCCATCAAATCTCGAAACCCCACTGGCCGTACTTAACCAAATATAACCTCCATCGTCTTGTTGAATACTGTAAACACTTGATTGCCCCAGTCCTTCTTTAACACTATAGTTTTCAAAGAAATGGTGTTGGCCTTGTGCATTATTCGCGATAAAAAGAATGAATATGCAAACAGTAGATTTAAGAATTAGTTTAACTAAACGTCCGGTGGAAAGCATAATATTTTGGTTCATCATGGTTGTTTTGGTTAATATCAAAAAGCTAATCAAAAGTACAAATATTTTAAAACGAAGAATTTATGTTGTAAAAAAAATATTTTGAAGGTTAGGTGTAAATGGTGTGTATAAATTTCGAAGCTTTAGTTTTAAGTTAAAAAATTGATGTACTTAAGAAATAAAAAGGCATAGCCGGTAATTTGCGCTATGCCTTGATAATTCTTATTGATAACTTACTATTTCTTAATAAAGAAGAACGTTCCATTTTCGTCGGTGAGTCCTTCAATTTTACCAAACTGAGGTTTTTGTTGATTGTTTTTTGCAACTGCATCGGTAACTTTTGAAACGATACTTTCAATTGGGATACATTGATTAGGGTTATTGTTCAATGTGTTAGCGAAAGTTTTTGTGAATTGTGAATTGTCGGAAGCAAGCTCGTATCCTGCCGAACTAAATACTTGCGAAGATTTGAACTTAGTTGCTGTCCAGTCGGCACAATCTCTCACTTTTGGTGTACTGCGCATTGCCTGGTAGAAAGTTGGGCCTGATTCACAAGCGTCTGTAATTACAAGAGTATGAACAACATTAGTTGCATAAGATTGCATCGAAGCTTTCAGGTTGTTGATGTTGAAATAAGTAAACTCATCATCGCGAACGGCATCGGTTGGAATCCAATATCCGGTATTGTTTACAAATTTTCCATGACCTGCATACCAAACAACAATGCTATTTACATGATTTTTTTGAATCAGGTCACGTAATTCGATGGAAAAGAATTTTTCCATATCGGATTTCGACATATTCCTTTTAACCAAAACATTGTGGATTTTGTAATTGTTCAAAGCGGCTTTCATTATTGCAATGTCTTTTGAAGGGCCATTTAAGCTTGCAAAAGAAGTATAATTGCTGTTTTCTATAAAAACAACCCATGTTTTTCCCATTGGATTATCGGCAGATAAACTTATTCCTTCCCGATTTAGTAAATACTCTTTAACAGTCTTATTTCCATAAACATCTTCAGCAATTATTGATAATTTTGATTGGTTAGTCAAATCAATATTTGCAGTGAATGCGGGGTTGTTTATATCCGGAATAAAGGATGCGATGGTACCATTTACCGTTATAGATTTAATTAAGCTTTCGTCAGAGATACTTCCTTCGATGTATATTTTAGGCGATTCGTTATCTAATAAAATTTGTCCGTCATCCGAAGCAATAGGGGCAATTAATAAAACTTGGGGAGGGTCAACCTCGGTGAATACTATTTTGTAATTTTCTGATAATGTATTGTCGTAAACATCACTAATTTTAAAAACTACTTCATTTTTATCGGTAACTTTTATTTGAGCTAAGAAAGTGTTTTTACCGTTCTTTGATTCAAATAGCACTCTGTTAGAGTTGATTTCCAACGACTTAATCTGACTTGCGTCTTTAATTTCCCCTTCAATTTCCAAGATTTGATTTCCCTTTAAAACTTCAAGTTGGCCTGTATTGCGAATTGCCGGTGTTGAAATCACTAATTG
>JAFGWF010000090.1 GCA_016937295.1 Bacteroidales bacterium | reverse complement strand
GTTTAAATGAATTCCATATCGGCTTCAATAATTCGTTGGTACGAAACCAATGGCCGTGAATTGCCATGGCGAAACGAAACGGACCCGTTCAAAATCTGGCTTAGCGAAGTTATCTTGCAGCAAACCAAAGTAGAGCAAGGAATGCCCTATTTCCACAAATTTGTTCAGCGATTTGAAAATATTTATAACTTGGCCAATGCTGAGGAAGATGAGGTTTTACTTCTTTGGCAAGGGTTAGGATATTATTCTCGTGCTCGGAATATGCTTGCCTGTGCTCGCAAAATTGTCAGCGATTACCATGGAAAATTCCCGGAAACGGTTGAGGAATTAAAAAAATTGCCCGGCATCGGGTCTTATACTGCAGCAGCTATTTCTTCTTTTGCTTTCCGAAAAACTTATCCGGCAGTCGATGGCAATTTCAACCGTATTATAAGCAGGGTCTTCGGTATAAATAAACCTAAAAACGCCACCGAATTTCAAACTGAAGTTTTTCAAATAGCGGAGAATCTAATTGAAAATGCTCCTCCTCATATTTTCAATCAAGCGATGATGGATTTTGGAAGTTTAGTTTGTAAACCGCGCCATGCTCTCTGCAATCAATGCCCAATTGTTGACTTTTGTTATGCGTTCAAAAATAAAATGGTGAATGAGTTGCCAATGAATCCACCAAAGAAACCCCTTAAAATCAGAAACTTTCACTACGGAATTTTTCATCGAAAGAATCAGATTTTATTGGCAAAACGCGTGGAAAAGGATATCTGGGAAAATTTATATCAGCTTCCTATGATTGAAACTTTTGAAGAACAAAATCCAACTTTTTCGCCCTTGCAATTTGCTAACCTACTCAATATTAACAATATTTCATTGTTTAAAACCAGCGATGAGATTATACATAAATTATCGCACCAGAAGATTATCGCAAGATTTTATCATTTTGAAGAAATCGATTTTTTACAAAACTCCGTTGAAGAAAGGCAAGAGCAATATCGTAATTGGAATTCTTATCTTATGACTGATATTGAGAAACTTAAGAACTATGCCATGCCTCAACTGGTGAAAGACTATTTGAGCGATTGTGGTTTAATGGATTAGCGCGAATTAAATTTGTTCATCGTCATGTCGATTCCCGATTTCATAAAACTTTTCATTATTTCAACGGTAAGGTCAACGAGCTCAGGGAGTTGCTTTTCTTCATTTGAATTCCATCGTCCTAAAACATATTCCGACTGATAACCGCGTGGAAAATCGTTCCCAATGCCAAAACGCATTCTTGCAAAATCGTTTCTGCCAAGCAATTTGATAATATCCGTAAGTCCATTATGATTGCCGTCGCCTCCTTTTTTTCTAATTCGGATTTTTCCGAAAGGGAGCGCGATATCATCAAGAATTACCATCATATTTTCGACCGGAATTTTTTCCGTTTCGAGCCAATAACGCACAGCTTTTCCACTGAGGTTCATATAAGTTGTTGGTTTTATGAGGATAATATCTTTACCTGCAAAACGTCCTTGAGCAACAAAAGCATGACGGTCGAGAGCAAATTTGGCATCAATTGCCTGAGCAAAAGCATCAACGGCTTCAAAACCAATATTATGGCGCGTAAATTCATATTCGTTTCCCACATTACCCAATCCGGCGTATAAAAACTTCATAGATTTTCGTTTATTTCAGTTTGCAAAATAAAGAAAAAGATATGGATTAAGCGAAAAATTCACTGCCCTAAATCTCACTAACAATAACATACAGTGAGCACATAGTAGGAAAAGGTCGAGCAAGACAATATTTTATACAAGAAAAAATAAAAGTCGCACGATTTGGAAAATTTGTATATTTGCAGCCCTGTTTTTCAGGACGTTCTATGCGGATGTGGCGTAATTGGTAGCCGCGCCAGACTTAGGATCTGGTGCCGAGAGGCGTGGGGGTTCGAGTCCCTTCATCCGCACAATGGCATCCCTTTTTGGGGTGCTTTTGTTTTTTGAAAGTACTAATTTTACCATCGGGATAGTACCAAATCCCGCAATTCAATGTTTTAGCTATGGAAGTAAATCATATTCAAAACGAAAACCTGACCGCCAATATTACCATTAAAATTGTGGAGTCTGATTATCAGCAGGAAGTTTCTAAAGTTTTAAAAGATTATCGTAAGAAAGCCAATATACCAGGTTTTCGAGCAGGTCATGTGCCGGAAGGTATGATTCGCAAAATGTATGGTGAAGCTATTTTAGCCGACACTGTTTATAAGCTTTTAACTGATGAGCTGAACAAATATCTTGAGGATCAAAAGTTTAACACAATAGGTCAACCTCTACCGGTAGTGGGTGAAGAAATTAATTTCAAAACCCAGAAAGATTTTACCTTCCACTATGAAATTGGTTTGAAGCCTGAAATTGATTTGGAAATTGACAACAAGATGAAATTGGATTTCTACAAAATCGAATTGGGCGAAAATGATGTAGATAAATATCTGACCGATATGCGCCGGCGTCTTGGAAAGCAAACCGAAGCTGATAAAATTAGCGATGGCGATGTGATTTATGGAAATGTAGAAGAAGTTGATGGTCAGGGCAATCCGGTTGAAAACGGTATCAAAAAAGAACAAGTTGCCATCCATACCGATTATATCAAATTGAAGGGTGTAAAAGCAGATTTCATGAAGCTCAGCATAAATGAAAGCTTGGTTTTCAACCCCGCTAAAGCTTTTAAAAACGATGTGGAGGTAATGCAATTGCTTGGCATTGGCATGTCGGAAGTTAAAGATTTTAAGGCTGATGTGAAATTTACACTCTCTCGAATCAATCATTTCGAGTTGGCTGAAATTGATGAAGCGCTTTTTAACAAAGTATATGAGCACGATAATATTCAAACGGAAGAAGAATTACGCGAGCGTATTCTTAGAGACGTAACTCAAACTTATTTGAATGAAGGTCAAAACCAGTTTATGAACGACATCGTGGATATGCTTGTTGAGAAATCGAATCTCAGTTTGCCGGATGAGTTTTTGAAACGTTGGCTGATAGAAAATAATCGTCATGAGGAGAGCGGCAATCGTTTAACTCCGGAAATTATTGAAGAACAATATGATAGCTATCGCGACACCTTGAAATGGCAGATTATTGAGGAATATATTTCCGAAAAATTCGGCCTGAAAGTGACCATGGAAGAAATCAAGTCTAAAGTCAGCGATTTGTTAGGTTTTGGCACCCAGCCCGATGAGCAAATGCAAGCCATTGTTGACCAAGTGACCGAATCGGTGATGCAGAATAAAGATGAAGTCAACCGAATTGCTACGCAAATCAGCGAGTCGAAAATTAGAAATCTCTTCTTGGAAAAAGCGGCCATTAAAGAGCACCATATCACCTATGACGATTTTGTGAAAATGGTAGCCGATAAAAATATAGCCAAGGCTTCAAAATAGCGTCAAACCTCAATTACTCAAGTATATTACATGAAGGTTGTCATTTCTTGGCAGCCTTTTTTTATTGAGCCAATATGCCAAAATCAAGAAATTATTGTGTTCATTAAAAAGCCAAACCCAAAATGAAAAAGGATGTCGAGCAAAATAGAGTCATAGGAGAGGCCTGCTTAAGTTATTCTGCCGATTTAGCCTGCTGATAATTTGTAAGGCAATTTTGCAATAAGAAATACTATTTTTGCAAAACTTATGGAAAGAGATGAAAAATTTGTGCGGGCAAAAAAACATCTTGGGCAACATTTTTTGAAAGATAAAAACATAGCCCAAAAGATTGCTGAAACTGTTTCGCAATGGCAAGGAAACTTGATAGAAATTGGCCCCGGTACGGGAGTGCTCACCCAGTTTTTGGTCAACCGAACCGGCAGTTTTATGGCCATCGACTTAGATCGTGAATCCATTGACTACCTGAAAAACAACCAAATACTCACCGATAACCAACTACTCTTTGGCGATTTTTTGAAACTTGATTTGATGGCTATTTTTCAAAAACAGGAGTTCGCAATCATCGGAAATTTTCCCTATAACATTAGCAGTCAGATAGTTTTTAAAGCATTGGAATACCGAGAGTTTGTGCCTGTTTTTGCGGGCATGTTTCAGAAAGAAGTGGCCGAGCGCATCGCCATGAAACCGGGATCGAAAACCTACGGCATTTTGAGTGTTCTATGTCAAGCCTTTTTTCATGTGGAATATCTTTTTAGCGTTCCGCCTACGGTGTTTAGTCCGCCGCCAAAGGTAAACTCTGCCGTCATTCGCATGACTCGCAAGGAGAATTTTGCCCTAAGTTGCAACGAACAACTTTTTTTTCGGATTGTTAAAGAATCCTTTAACACAAGGCGTAAAATGCTCAGAACCAGCTTAAAATCATATCTCAACGACCGAATTTCTTCCAATCCGATTTTTGAAAAACGACCCGAACAGTTAGGTTATGAAGCATTTGTTGAAATAGTAAATTTGATTGAATCCAATGAAATTCAGAAACTATAATTCTTGAATGCGTTTCTTTTCCACATTTCGCGCAATGCGAATACTCACTTCATAAAGCAAAATCAACGGAAGGGCAACCAAAATCTGGGAAATAACATCGGGAGGGGTGAGGATGGCGGCAAGAATAAAAAAAACGACCAAAGCATGTTTTCGATAGGTTTTTAGCGTTTTCACCGAAACTACACCCATTTTGGCTAAGAAGAAAATCAAAACAGGCAACTCAAACACTATACCTGTTGATAATGAAATCATTACCACCGTGCGGATATAGGAGCCTAACCGGATGACATTCGATATATCGTCGGAGAGCATATAGCCGGCAAGAAAGTCAATTGCCAATGGCACAATGACAAAATAGCCAAAGGAAAGTCCGACTAAGAAAAGGAAATTTGTCACAAAAACGAAACCTCTGACCCCCATGCGTTCCCGGTTGGTAAGAGCCGGACGGATAAAATTCCAAATCTCAATTAAAATGTATGGCATAGCAACCACTAAACCGGCTACTAACGTGATAAACATGTGATTACGAAACTGTCCGGCAAGTTCAAAATTACTAATGGGAAATTCGCGTTGATTAATGCAAAGGGCATCCGTGTTCATCAGATGACCAAACTCACAAAAAAGACGGTTGGTAATGAAGTCGGCTTTTCGAGGGCCAAGGATAATGGTATCATAGATAAAATCTTTGAAGAAAAAAGCCACAACAGCCAGAATTACTACCGCAATTGCCGACCGCATAAGGGTAAAGCGCAAAGCTTCGAGATGATCCCAGAAACTCATTTCCTTGTCTGCCGGATTCTGCTCTGCCATACTATGCTTTTAAGTTTTTTGTTGGATCGGCCTTTTGCACCTCGTCCTTAATTTCCTTCACTTCTTGCTCGAAAGAGCTTGTTGCTTTCTTGAACTCGCTAACCCCTTTTCCCAAACCGCGCATCAACTCAGGTAGTTTTTTGCCGCCAAACAGAATAAGCACCACAAAAACTATCACCAATAGCTCAGGACCGCCTAACATTCCAATTAAAACATTCATCTTAAATTTTCATTTAAATCCGTGCAAAAGTACATTTTTCCATTCATATATCTCATTTTGCCAAACTATCATTTTTGTCATGGAACCCATCCAATAAAAAAAACTATTTTTGTAGTAATTCTAATTCACTCCTATGGACTATATTGAAGTCAACATTGACGTTAAAGGACAGTCGGAACAAGCCGAAATACTCACCGCTTTGCTTGCCGAACTCGGCTTTGAAAGCTTTGTAGAAGAAGAAAACGCATTATTGGGTTATATTCCTGAGCAAATTTTTGACGAAGTCGCTTTGAAGGATATTTTTTATGAAAGTTTTCCCGCACTTGCAAAGGATTATTCTTGGAAAAAAATTCCTCAAACCAATTGGAATGCCGTTTGGGAGTCGAACTATGAGCCCGTTTTCATCGACAATAAAGTGTGCATCAGAGCTCCATTTCATCCAAAACCGGAAAATATGGAATTGGATCTGATTATTGAGCCTAAGATGTCGTTTGGCACTGCACATCACCCAACCACAGCCCAAATGATTCAGTTGATGTTGGAAGAAAATTTTGAAAACAAAATGGTTTTGGATATGGGGTGTGGCACTGCAGTTTTGGCAATAGTTGCATCAAAAAAAGGCTGCAATCAAGTCGATGCGGTGGATATTGATGAATGGTCATGCGAAAATTCGCAAGAAAACGCCCAACGCAACAGTTGCGAAAATATTGCTGTTTTTCAGGGAGATGCAAGTTTTTTAAACGAAAACAGAGAGTCGAAATACGACATTATCCTGGCGAATATCAATAAAAATATCCTTCTTCGCGATTTATCTATCTATGAAAAAAGATTAAAAATCGGTGGCCTGATTTTTATGAGTGGTTTTTACGAATCCGACCTCAGCGATATTGATTCAACCTGTAAACAACTGAGCATGAAATTACAAAAGCAATCTGTTTCAAACAACTGGTGTGCAGCAATTTGGCAAAAGAACTAAAGAATTCAAACTATGACTATTCTAAAAAAAATACTGATATTATTTTTTCTTACGCAAAGCGGTTTAGGTTTCTCACAAACCATTTACAAGTTCTCGAACCGTGTGGATAAGTTTCCATCGGAATTGGAGGAGTTTATGTCGAAAAACATCGACAAAACGCGTAAAAAAGAGCTCAAAGATTTCATGGATAATTTTACGCAGTTTTGGAGCAGCGATACCTTAAGCGAAAACCGAAAAAAAGAAGTGATATCGAAGGCTAACCAGATGAGTGTGAAGCGGATGAGACCATTTCCTCATTTTCAGACTTATGTGAATGCAATCATGGATATGGGGCGCACTCCGGTTGCAACAGAAATGTTCGACGTTTGGATGAGTAGCCTCGACCCATTGCTCAGGCAGAAAAGCTATACCGACTTTATGACCTATCTTTCAAAATCGACCGACCTGTTTTCGCAAAGACGCATATATAATTCACCTACAGTAATTTGGGAAATATCTGATTTCAGTTTCGACATCGACAACACCGGAAAAGTTCCAATCTATAATTTTAAAACCATAAATCTGAAATGTACTACTCGCAAAGACAGTAATATTATTTTTCAAACCCAGGGCAAACTCGACATCATCAATGGCAGTTGGGAAGGTGTTGGAGGTCGAATTGACTGGCGGCGTGCGAATTTAGACACGTCAAAAGTGTATGCCAATTTAAAAAATTATTCGGTGAGGCTCAATAGTGCCAAGTTTTTTGCCGACTCAGTAACTTTTTACGATCAACGCCGTTTTGGATTTCCTATCCAAGGCTATTTGTCCGAAAAAATTCTGACAGCTCCTCCACCGGAACCGATCTATCCCAGTTTTATCAGCTATCCTAAAAATCTGGAAATCAAAGAGATATTTAAGGATGTGGACTATCGAGGCGGCTATTCGCTCAAAGGAGCCAAAATTATCGGGTCGGGTGATAAAGACCAAAAAGCCTATTTCATTTTCAAGCGCCGAGGCCAACGACTTATTTGGGCAGGCGCCGAAAGTTTTCAGATTCTCCCCGACCGAATCAACTCCGATCGGGTGAACGTGATAATCTACCTCGACCAGGATTCCATTTATCACCCCGGATTAGCCATGTCGTATTTAGACAGCAAGCGACTTCTTCAGATTTATCGCATGGACGAAGGGCTAAGCACAGCGCCTTTCTACGACAGTTATCATCAACTGGATTTATACACCGAAGCCATGTTTTGGAAGTTGGATGACGACTATATCGACATGAAAATGATTCAGGAAGAAGGCTCCGTTTCAAAAGCCTATTTCGAATCGCTCAACTATTTCAGCGGCGCACGCTACGACCGCCTACAGGGAATCGACCGTATAAATCCTGTTTATGCCGTTTATAAATTCATTCAGAATCAAGGATATAATGAATTTCTTGTGGAAGATTTTGCACGCTATAACCAAATGAGCCCCGACGACACAAAGGCTATGTTGATGACTTTAGCTACCCAAGGCTTTCTGATTTACGACATTAATGAAGATTATTGTATAGCCAAAGACCGAGTTGAAACTTATGTAAAAGCCAATCGAGGCAGCGTGGATTATGATGTAATCCAGTTTAATTCAACGGTGCGAAGCATTCCAAATGCCAGCATCAACCTTTTTAATCACGATTTAGTAATACAAGGGGTAAACCGAGTTTTTCTTAGTGACTCCCAGAAAGTGTTTATATATCCTAAAAATCAAAGAGTTGTGGTTAAAAAAAATCGCGACTTCACTTTCGATGGAAAAATTATCGCCGGAAGATTTAACCTTTATGCCAAGGAATGCTATTTCGATTATGACAAATTCATGCTTAAACTTCCAATTATCGACTCGTTGACTTTCAAGGTAATGGCTCTTACCGAAAATGAATATGGTGAGCGACCACAAATGGATGTGAAAACGGCTATCGAAGATTTGAAAGGAAGCATTTTGGTGGATAATCCCGAAAACAAATCCGGCAGAAAAGCTTATCCGGAATATCCGATTCTCAATTCCGAAACCAATTCGTATGTTTATTACGATAAGCAAAGCATTTTTAATGGAGTTTACGATCGAAAGAAAAATTTCCTTTACCGATTGGAGTCGTTCGTTATCGACAGTTTGGACAATTTCCAAACAGAAGGACTTGAGTTTGAAGGGCGACTGCTCTCCGCCGGCATCTTTCCCGAAATCAATCAGCCTCTTAAAGTGCAGCCCGATTATTCCTTAGGTTTCATCACTGAAACCGGACCTGCAGGTTTGAATATTTATGGAGGCAAGGGAAAATATGTAGATAAAATATCGTTGAGCAACAAAGGGTTACGTGGAAATGGCGAGCTTCGCTATCTCACTTCCATCAGCAAATCAGACGACTTTATTTTCTTCCCCGATTCTACTGTTGCAACCTTAAATTCTTATGTGATTAATGAGCGAAAAACCGGAATCGAATATCCATCGGTCATGGCTGAAAACGTGAAAATGCACTGGCAGCCATATAAGGATTTGATGCGCATAAGCGATTATAAAGAAGGCTTCCCAATAATGATGTATAATAATGAGGCCGATTTGAATGGAAATTTATATCTGACTCCCAATGACTTAACCGGAAATGGGAATATAATCATCAACGATGCCTTGATGACATCAAACCTTTATAAATTTAAGAATTACTATTATAACGCCGACACTTGCGATTTTCGATTGCGGCGTAGTCAGACTGACGCGACTGGACTTGGCGGTTTGGGCAGCAATGATTTAGATGCCTACTCCACCTCCAATTTCAAAGCACGCATCGACTTCAAAGAGCGAAAGGGAGAATTTGAGGCAAATGGCGGTCAGCAAAAAGTGGACTTCCCCGAAAACATGTATTATTGTTTTATGGATCAGTTTGTTTGGTATATGGATAAAGACGAAACCGAATTTGCCAGCACGGCCAAACGACCCGAAAATTTTGATCAGCTAAGTAATAAAGATAAAATAGACATCGACATTGAAGGGTCTTTATTCACCTCAACTCACCCCGGACAAGACTCCTTGAACTTTGTAGCCACAAAAGCTCTTTTTAGAGCCTCCAAATACGAAATTCACGCTTATGGAGTGGAATTTGTGCGGGTGGCCGATGCTGCAATAATTCCGGACAAAAAGGAATTGTTGATTTATAGAAAAGCTGATATTGAAGAACTTAACAATGCTAAGGTTGTGGCCAATGCAACCACAAAATATTATGAGCTCTATAATGGAACCATAAAAATTGAAGGACGCCGATCGTATCATGGTCGAGCTCTTTACGACTTTAAAGATGAAACCGGTGAAGTTAACAATATCTATTTCACGAAAATCTATGTCGATACCACCGGAACCTCTATTGGCGAAGGTAACATTGAAGAAACCGCAGGATTTACTCTTAGTCCGGCCTTTGATTATTATGGTGCAACGCGTATGATTGCCAATAATCCGTATCTCTATTTCACCGGCGGAACTCGAATTCATTACGATTGTGATACTCTGCCACGCCAATGGATTTATTTCAATGCCTTCGTCAATCCCACACAAGTGGCTATACCTGTTGGAAGTGAGTTGAAAAATGTTACCAATAACAGCTTGTTTGCCGGTATTTATCAAAACCAACGCGGCTCCGATGTGTTTCATGCTTTCTTCGACCCCGTCCCATCATCAAGCCGAAATGCTATAGCCTCAGCAACAGGATTTTTAGTTTACGACAAAGTTAGTCAAGAGTATCGTATCTCCTCCGAAGACAAACTCAAGCAACTCAATCTTCCGGATAACTTCTTAGCTTTGAACAAGAAAAACTGCGACCTGCGAGCTGAAGGCGAGATAAATCTCGGTATGAATCCCGGGCCGGTGGAAATGAAAGCCTTTGGACTTGCGCGCTATTTTATCCCTACCGATAGTATCGCATTCAACCTATCCATCCCGCTTTTTTTTCACTTTAACGACAAAGCTCTTGAGCTGATGCTCAACGATTTAAACAGTCAGATGGATGCCGGAGCTGTCAACCTCGACAGCAGACCTTTTAACATTATGTTAGGCCAAACCTTCGGAAATGAAGAAGCAGAAAAGCTGATGACAGAAATTGCAACTCAGGGAGGAGCTTTCCGGAGGGTGCCCAAAGAATTGCAAAAAACCATCTTGATTTCGGACATGGAAATGAAATATCATAGCAAGCGCCGTTCTTATGTTTCTACAGGAAAAATTGGAATTGCTGCCATTGGTAAAACTCAGGTAAACAAATATTTCGATGGTAAATTGGAAATTGAAAATAAAGGTTCTTACCTCGAATTTCGTTTGGTAATTGATCTCGGTGGCGACACCTATTATTTCTTCGACTATAATTCCTCATCCGGAAATATGATGGTTTTTGCAACGAATACCGAATTTATGACTGCAATTGATGAGGCAAAACCGGACGATAGAAAGATGAAATCGAAGGAAGAAGGCAAAACCATCAAATACCAGTATGGCAAAACAACGCCGGTAGCTTACAAGAAATTTATTCGTTCACTTGAAATTGATGGTTAAACTGCTGAAACAACACAACATGAAGTCCATTGAAAACAACGTATTTTGGATAACAGGCGCA
The DNA here is from genome assembly GCA_016937295.1 of Bacteroidales bacterium. Classification (GTDB taxonomy): domain Bacteria; phylum Bacteroidota; class Bacteroidia; order Bacteroidales; family UBA1556; genus UBA6267. The sequence continues at coordinate 3,649 of JAFGWF010000090.1, read as the reverse complement.
AGCTCCGGAATTGGGCGAAGTATAGCTGAGCTTGTGATTGCGAAAGGAGCAAAAGTAGTGGCTTCGGGAAGAAATCAAGTCGCCTTGGAAAGCCTTCAATTACAATATCCCGACTTTCATAACAATATTTTTCCTTTGGCCTTCGACCTTGGAGCCGATTTCGATGCGGAGGATTTAGTCAAACAAGTAGTCAATCGCTTTGGAAGAATTGATTTTTTAATCAATAATGGAGGAATTTCACAACGCTCTCTAACTGCCGAAACGCCTTTGGAGGTGGATCGTAAAATTATGGAAACCAATTTCTTTGGAAATATTAAAATAGCAAAAGCCGTCCTTCCACTCATGATTCAACAAGGCGGTGGCCATATTGCGGTCACTTCATCGGTTGTCGGAAAATTCGGATTTCCATTACGCTCGGCCTACGCTGCCAGCAAACATGCCCTTCACGGGTTTTATGAGAGCTTGAGAGCTGAAAACTTCGAACAAAATATCCGTGTAACGATGATAATTCCGGGAAGAATAAATACCGATATTTCGGTGAATGCGATGACTGCCGAAGGGAAAAAACATGGCATTTTAGACCCTGGCCAAGCAACCGGAATGACTTCCGAAAAAGCTGCCCAACTGATTCTCAAGGGTATTTTGAACCACAGGAAAGAAATCATCGTTGGAAAATTCGATACCATCATGGTGCATATTCGACGATTTCTTCCGAGGCTTTTCTACTACATGGCACGAAAAATTGACCCTAAATAGATTATAATGAATAAATTACATGTCATCTTTTATCTGCTGGCTTTTCAGATAACTGCCATATTTGCAACTGATACGTTGGTTATGAAATCGGATTATCTATCTTCAACCGACACGGTCTTGATTTTTTGTCCCGAAAACCATTCCCCGGACTCCGTATTTCCTGTGGTTTATTTGCTACATGGTTATGGAGGAAATTATTCCAGTTTTAGTAAATTATTAGAATTAGATTGGTTGGCCAATCATTACCGTTTCATTATCGTTTGCCCTGACGGATTGAAAGATAGCTGGTATTTCGACAGTCCACTGCGGGAAAAAAGCTTGTGGGAACGGTTCTATTTTGAAGAATTATATCCTAAAATAAACAGGAGTTATCCTGCTGACACTGCCAACATTTTTATAACCGGCTACAGCATGGGTGGGCATGGAGCTATGTATCTGTTTTTGCGAAATACCGCCAAATTTCGGGCAGCCGGAGCCAGCAGTGGCGTGATGGACTTAAACCAAAGCAGGTTGAAAAAAACTTCCATAGCCTCACATTTAGGAGCTTGGCCCGACTCTGCGCAAAAATTCCTTCAGTATTCGTCAATTACCTACCTTGAAAACCTTACAAAAACAGATAAAGAGATAATTATCGACTGCGGAACGGAAGATTATTTGCAAAAAGCAAATCAAAATTTTTACGAAAAATGTATGGAATTGGAGCTGCCTGTTTATTTTATGGAAGCAGAAGGAGGCCATAACGCCCAATATTGGAAAGAAAGCTTCTTATGGCATTTTAGTTTTTTTGAAAAAAAAACCAAAAGGATTTCGAAGAATTGAATGGCTCAATGATTTGAAAAAACAATATCAACAAATTCAGCGAAAAATGGCGATTCCGATGGCCATGGGAAAATGGGAACATCAAATATCGAAGGATAACCATGTTTTGAATAACACCTCCGGCAAAACCAATTGGCAACCTGATTATTACGATGTTATCATACGCAATTCTCGAATATTTAAGGCTTACAAAAAATACATTCAAGCCAATCCAAAAAAAAGGACTTCCGATAATTTTTTTGAATAATTTCACCCCATGAATCCACCAAACCCCCATACCGCCCAAACCCAAGCCCTGCGTGCGATAGCAGGCGCGGAAGGGATGGCTTCCTCCTCTTGGAATGTGCCCTACACCTTCTCCGGCAAGGAGAAAGACGCGGAGACAGGGTATTCGTATTTCGGGGCGAGCCCCGACATCTGTACGGGGTATGATAGCGACCTCAGCATTTGGTTATCAGTTGATCCTTTAGCTGATAATTATCCTTCCATGTCGGCTTATATATACGCTGCCGGCAATCCTGTGATGTTGGCGGGCATCCTCTTGGCACCATGAAATGTTATAAATCTGACTCAATAGGTTATTTTATGAAAGCATACCCTAATCAAGTGAACTATGATGTAGTTGATAAAAACAAGAAAAAATGAGAGTAATATTTATTTTTTTTAGCATATTGTTATTTACTGGGTGTAAGAATAATCCGACTATTACTCAGGATAATAACAAAGAAGAATTAACAAGACTTATCAGAATTGATTCCATAAATAATGATTCTATGATATACTACGTTGATAAAAACGGAGTCCGAACCGGCGAGTTTGTAAAATATCGAAATCTTCAAATTCACACTAAAGGTTTTTTTAAGAATGATGTTCAAGATAGTATTTTTTATAAGTATGAAGATGGAAAAGTGAGATTTAAATCTTATGCTATTAATGGAAAGGAAAATGGCCTACGCTATAGTTATTATAGAAGTATTCATTTTGTTCAGTCAGAAGCTTTTATTGAAGATGGAAAGAGAAGGTATCAAAGTGTTGGAATAGAAGCTTATACTGACAACAAACCTTATTGGATTAATTATTTCTATTTATCAATCATTAATGACACGATCGAAAGTAATATTGGGAATTTATTAATGGATACAAATTATCAAGTCGTTCCTGAAAAATCATCGTTTTATTATGTTGTCGGGGATTCGATGATTAATGATTTAATAGTTTCTCCTTATGGAAGTGAAACTGACATTTATGTAAAGTTTTATCGCATTGTGAAAGATTCAGAGGTGAAAATCATGTTTGGAACTTTGGATGAATACCATTCATTGACATCAATTGAGAAAACAGGTTTTATTGATAGCACCGGTTTCTATTTATACTCAGTTTTGCCCAAAGTACGCGGATGGAATTATGTAAGAGGTCAGATAATTGAAACAAAAAAAAGCCTCAATTATCAACGACAAGTCCCTTTATACTTTAACTATTATGCGTATTGATTTTATGGCAAATGAATAAAGTATTTAAATAATTTCACCCCATGAAACCACCAAACCCTCATACCGTCCAAACCTCCTCAGCCGGGAGTCGCGCTACACGTTTTCAGGCAAGGAGAAAGACGCGGAAATTAAGCGGTTAGATACAAATGGAATAAAGTTGTTGTCAAGAAAGTTCAATAGGTTAAATTTCTATTAAATTTGTCCCTGTTTTTTCGATGAAAACCAACGAAAATCAGTTCTATGAAAAACGAAATAATTATCTATCAAAACGAAGAATCGTCCATCAAAATCGAAGTTCGACTTGAGGATGAAACCGTTTGGTTGACTATAGACCAAATAAGTACTTTGTTTCAACGAGATAGATCAGTAATTAGCAGACACATTAATAATGTTTTTAAGGAGGGTGAATTAAACAAGGAAGTGGTGTGTGCATTTTTTGCACATACCACTCAGCACGGTGCAATTCCTGGCAAAACCCAACTTAAAAATATTGAGCATTACAACCTTGATGTCATTATTTCGGTTGGATATCGGGTGAAATCGCAAAGAGGCACCCAATTCCGAATCTGGGCTAATCAGGTGCT
>JAFGWF010000089.1 GCA_016937295.1 Bacteroidales bacterium | reverse complement strand
TTGTAGGTTTGGCAAGCTTGAGCAGAAGGTTGTATGATAATTTGTATGACTCTCTTTTGATGGATGTTATACATAAATTGAGACTCAAGATTTTCAGGAAAACCCAATGAACTTGTTCCTGCTTCATTATTTCCAATGAGTAAGATATTGGATGTTTTATGAAAAAAATGAAGTAGATCGCCCTGGATGAAATTTGACTTTTTATCCACAAAACGAAAACCCCCATTTTCGAAAAACATAATATCGAAATATGGTAAAGGAAGTCCCTTATAAATTACCAACCCCGAAGATTTGTGCTGAATGTTTTGTTTAGCATTGAAAAAAAAGCTAAAACCTAACAGGAATATTGAAAATCCAATGGCAATAAGTATAATGCGTTTGCCGGATTTTGTGCGTGCTTGATGAATTATAAAGAACAAGATTAGAAAAAGAATACTGGTAATGAAAATTATATTAATCGTGTATTGGATTTCGGTAAGCAAAGAACTAACGCTTAAAAACAGAAAGGAAAAAATGGTGAGTAAAATAATAATACTAAGCGGATTACGCAAATAATCCTTAAATTTAGATTCGCTGATTTTTGGGAAAGTTTTGATAATTTCAGGATGTTCATGCCCAATGAAAAGTATGATTATTCCTGACATTGTGCCCCAAATATCCTTTGCAATATCCGACATATCGAATACACGACTTGTCAGGTAGATTTGAATAATCTCATCAACGGATGAAATAACAAGTGCCCGTAAAAAAATCTGAAGGATAAGCTTGGCAGGTTCATGATATTTATTTCGGAGGCTGTTATAGGCTACTAAAACAAACAGTCCATAAGCAATATAATGCCAATTGGTTTGCAGGTCGTAAAATGGTTTACTCATATAATAATCAGAAGTTAACCAACCAACAAACCATAATGAAAGACCGGCAGTCCAACTTAGAAAAATGTGCTTATTCAAAAGTTTTCTGGTCTTCACTAACACAAATACCAGAAGAGAAAATGCAATGAGCAAGATATAAGGGATACGAATTCCCACCAAAAGCAGTTGCGCATTAGATACGTTTCCCACCAAGTCTTGCAAATAATTTTGTAGTAGAATAAACGGCGTTAGTATAAGCAGAAGGCTATATAATAACAAGTTTGTACGAGGAGTAAGCGACTTCATTTATCTATTTAGATTTAGAATTGATTTAAATAATTTGAGTTTTCAAAAATAAAATTTATAATAATTATCATGGATAAATTAACAAAATATTGTAAATAAATTATCAGAGTCTGCTAAAAGAGAATTATTCTATTGAATGTTAACATGTTATAAAATTGTAACTACCAACAAGTTTAAGTTTATAATAGCACTTATTGCAATAAATCGTAAGGATATTTTCTTTTTTTCTTACTATAAACAGCAAAAGATTGACGCTTTTGTGTGGAATCTAAAAAATTTTGACGAAAAGTACAATAGGGATTAATGGGTATATCAAATTCCGGGGGACAAATTAGCAATAGCCGAACATCAATCCAAACGAATTGATTTTGGCGCCAAAGGCATCGAAAGTTGAATGAGTTATTAGTGCGGTTTTTCCATGTAAATGGAGTGTCGATTAAATAATCAGTAAAACACTACAAAATAATTAATAAAACCTAAAAAAGGAAAGGTCGCTTAAAACAAGTGAAATTGAAAACGGCTTAATGTCTAAACCATTTCCAGATTTCTTTATAGGTTGGTTTTTTACCATACATCAAAATTCCTGTTCTATATATTTTTGCGGCAAACCATGTTGCGGCAATGAATCCAAGTATAACTAAGAACATCGAAAGAGCCAATTGCCAAACGGGCACACCAAAAGGAATGCGAATCATCATTGCGATTGGCGAGGTAAATGGAATGGTTGATAGCCAAAATGAAAGCGGTCCATCCGGATCGGAGGCAATGTTTTGCGCCAGCATAATGCTGAGAATCAGAGGAACAGTTAGAGGAAGCATAAATTGCTGTGTATCTGTTTCGTTGTCAACAGCCGAGCCAACTGCCGCAAATAAAGCCGAATAGAGCAAATATCCAAAGAGGAAATAGAACAAAAACCCACCAATGATTACCGGAAAATTAATAGTAGAAATTGCGTCAAGGGCTTCTATGGCAGCACTGTTTTCAAAGGTCATCTCTGTTGGATTATTGGCGCCCATGGTTTGACTAACATTCTGAATATTATCCGTTTGCAGCTCTGCCAATTGATCTTTAAAAGCAAACTGTGCCCCCATTACCAAAGTCAGCGTGAGCACAACCCACAATAGAAATTGCGTTAGTCCAACAAGAGCCACGCCTACAATTTTTCCCATCATAAGCTGAAAAGGCTTAACCGACGACACCAAAACTTCAATAATCCGGTTGGTTTTTTCCTCAATAACGCCACGCATCACCATGGCACCATACATAAAAATGAAAAAATAGATAGCAATTCCGGCCACAAGACCCAAGATTAAATCACGAGCAGCCATTTGCTCCTCTTCCGTGCCATCTTCTTTGAGTTTAACCGTATTCACTTCGATACTCGATTTGATTTTCTCGATAATATCCGGCGCAATTCCTTCCTTTTTCAAACGCAACTGCCTAAGGTCGTTGTTGATACTATTGCGAATATAGGATTCCACATTCATCCCCGGCTGCTTAGTGCTAAATAAAATAATGTGATGTGGAAAAGTGTAGCTTGGTTGTGGAATATACAAAATCAAATCTACGCCAAGCTGATTGTAATTTTTCTTAGCATCATCAATTTCCAAGTTTAACGTCTTGAATTTAACGGCTTTAGTATCCTCAAATCCGGCAGTAAAAAAACCGGATTCATCCACAATACCAACCGTTTTTTCCTCAGACGAAATAGTGCTGATATAAATGGGAGCAATCATAAGAGCAGCCATAAGAATAGGGCCAAGAATGGTCATTATTAAAAAAGACTTTTTCTTAACTCTGGTAAGGTATTCTCGTGCAATGATGAGTCTAATTTTGTCCATTTTTATTTCTATTTGAGCTGTTATTAACCGTTTTAATAAAGATGTCGTTCATGGAAGGCACAACCTCTTGAAACTGTAGCAATCGCGCGTGATTCATCACATACTCCAGCAATTCGGTTGTGTTTTGTTCCTTGTCAATGCGAATCGTAAGTTGCTGACCCATCAAGGTTTCCTTTCTGCCAATGATTTTAAAATTCTCAGGAAAGGTATTTTCAAAGGTAGTTGATTTAGGCTGAAATTCAATTTGATACAAATTTGTCCTGTGATTGTTTTTAATATCCGAAACCTTCCCTTCCAGTATAACTTTAGATTGATTGATAAGCGCAATTCGATCACAGATTTCCTCCACACTCGACATGTTATGTGTTGAAAAAATGATAGTTGCACCTTCATTTCTCAAATTAATAATTTCACTTTTCAGCAAATTGGCATTTATCGGGTCGAAGCCACTGAAAGGTTCATCAAAAATCAGCAATTTGGGTTTGTGCAGGATAGTCACAATAAACTGCACTTTTTGTTGCATTCCTTTCGACAACTCCTCAACCTTTCTATCCCACCAATTGCCAATCTCAAATTTCTCAAACCACTGTTTTAATTGCGAAAAAGCATCGGAGCGGCTCAAACCTTTGAGCATTGCAAGATAAATAGCCTGCTCTCCAACCTTCATTTTCTTATACAAACCTCTCTCTTCAGGAAGGTATCCAATCATTTTGATATGTTTTGGGTTGAGCAATTCGCCACTAAGATGAATCGTGCCGCTATCTTGGCCAAGTATCTGATTTATAATACGAATAAAAGTCGTTTTACCGGCTCCATTGGGTCCTAATAAACCATAAATGCTTCCTTCGGGAATAGCAATATTTATGTCGGTTAGAGCCTGATGCTTTTCAAATCTTTTGTTGATTTGTTGTGCTACAAGTATGTCCATTGGCTATGAAAATTTGAGGGGCAAATATATAAGATTATTTAGGTGGAGAAAATTAAAAAAAACTAAACAATTTTCATGTAAAACTATTTTCAAAACCAAAAATCCAAAAGAAATTCAAAACAATTCAGCCCTCTGTAGTGGGAAAAACAACGTGTGCAAGTGGTTTAGAAATCTACGCGAAACTTAACATTTCTTTGCTAAAAAAACCTGTTAGTGGCCTTTCAGGTTTTGTTTTTTATCGTCATAGCCGGATTTATTGGAGGTAAAATATTCACCAAAGCGTTTGAATTCCCGCTTTATTCGCTTGAAAATCATTTGAGAAAAATTTCCATCGGCGACCAAAGTACGCGCTGAAGTCCACGCTCTAATTTGTTCCCCCTGATCAAAAACCACTTTACCATATTTTTTTAGAGCAAGGAGCATGGATCCATCCTCTCCCCTTTTCACATCGGTGCGCCAGCCTATTTCCTGTCCGGCCTTTGTAAGAAACCCAAAGCAAGCACCACCAACAGCCAATTCAGGACGTTTGATAGCTCGTGCTTTAACGGCTCTATCGCGAAAAATTTCGTAAAGCGCGAAGGAAAACCGCTTTTGCCCTTTTGGCGGCAAAAAAGAATATGTACCAAAAGCTCCGGAAACCCCGTCTTGGCTTAGCAATTCATAAAACCGTTGAACATGAGTTGGGGGATAAATAGTGTCGGCATCGCCAGAAATATGATATTTTCCCTTGGCCACATCCAATCCTCCTTGACGGGCAAATCCGTGCCCCTGCCGCATTTCTAACACTCCACGAACGCCCGATTTTTCAATAATCTGTTGGGTATGATCTTTCGAGTTATTATTCACAACTATCACCTCATACGGAATTTCGGTTTTCTGCAAAGAAAGAGAACTAATGGATTTCAACAGATTTTGCTCTTCGTTATAGGCAATTACCACTACCGAAACGACAGGCTCAGAAGCATGAATTTTTGCATATCTTTCTTGCAAAACTTTGAAAACAGAATTGGGGATTTCGTCAAAACTTTGAAAAGTCAAATTATGTTGATGAAGCCATTTTGGGATACGAAAAGCAACCATGATGTGAATATTGGAATTGAGCGGCTAATTTAAAATTCTCCGACCAATAAAGTCAAGCTCTGAAAGTTAAATCTTTTCGGTTCCAATTTCCGGAAATTGCTCTCGAAGCTCTTTAATTTCTTCATCCGAATAGCGCCGGATTTTAAAATTGAGATATGCTACAAGGACCGACATAATGGGGCTGATCAAATTGAAAAAAGCAAAAGGCAGATAATCCAAAGTTGGCACATGCAGCACGCGGGAGTTAACTGCTCCGCAAGTATTCCAAGGGACTAAAACCGAAGTTACCGACCCGCCATCTTCCAGAGATCGGCTGAGGAGTTCGGGTTTTAAGCCTTTTTTCCGATAAATTTTAGCAAACATTCGCCCCGGAACTACCAAAGAAATGTACTGTTCGGATGCAGTGATATTCATAAAAATGGCAGAAACAACTGTTGAAAGCACCACTGAACCAGTGCGTTTGGCAAAATGGATGATAGATTCGGCAAGTCGAATCAACAAGCCGGCGGATTCCATCATGCCGCTAAAAGCCATTGCGGTGATGATGAGCCACACCGTTTCCAACATACCTCGCATACCCGAAGTGGATAAAAGGTCGGAAAGGGACTGATTTCCTGTATCAACGGATAGATTTCCAAAAAAACTCTGAACCACAACACGATACGAAGCTCCAAGATAGGAATGCTGACCATTATCTAAAGTTTTTATCAAATCCGGCTGAAAAATGATGGCGGCAATTCCCCCCAACAGCGCACCCACAAAGAGAGATGGCAATGGCGGATTTTTTCGGACAATAATAACCACTAAAATCACCGGAAAAATCAATAATAAAGGATTGATATTAAAGGTATTAGAAAGTGCAATTTTCAGAGATTCCACGTCGTTTGAAAGCATTGCGGAAGAGTGGGAAAACCCAATAAATAGAAAAATTAAAAAAGTGATAATATAAGTGGGTAAAGTAGTGTAAACCATATACTTAATATGAGTAAAAATATCCGTTCCGGCCATCGCTGGAGCAAGATTAGTAGTATCGGACAACGGCGACATTTTATCACCGAAATAAGCACCGGAAATTATAGCACCGGCAACCAAACCGGGCGAAAAACCAAGTGCGGTGCCAATGCCTAATAAAGCTACACCAACCGTTGCAATGGTGGACCAGGAGCTTCCGGTAGCCAGACTTATCACCGAGGAAATGAGCAAAGTAGCCACTAAAAAATAGGAAGGATGCAAAATATCCATTCCATAATAAATCAGTGCGGGAACAATACCACTAAGCATCCACGTTCCCGACAAGGCACCAATCATCAATAAAATTAAAATGGAAATCATGGAGTCGGAAATATTCTTCACCATGAGTCGTTTCATTTTTTTATACGAAACCTTATAGAAAACAGCAACGAGACCGGCCACCACAGTAGCCAAAATAAGGGCAATTTGATTTGGCCCCAAAATAGCCTCATCGCCCCAGATGCGAATATTGGTAAAAAGCATGACAATCAGCACAATAATGGGAATTGATGCTGCAAAAAGTGAAGGTCGTTTTGTTTGAGGCGACATAGTTTTATTTGTTAAGACGTGATTTAAAGCCAAAAAAATCTTTTCCGGTTTGGCGTAAAAAATTGAAGGCCTCCCCTAAGTTTTCAACAATGTCGGAGGCCAAAAGGGATTCTTCCGATTGATGATTGAGTGCAATATCACCGGCCAAACCATGAAGATACACGCCCAAAACTGCCGTGTCGTGTGAAGAATATCCTTGGGCTAAGAGTCCGGCTAAAATACCGGTCAGCACATCTCCCGAACCACCGGTTGCCATGCCGGGATTGCCGGTATTATTAATATACAAAGTTCCATCGGGACAACTTATAGAACTATTTGCGCCCTTGAGAATCACATAAATACCAAATTTTTTGCTAAGCTCTATTTGCTTTTGAATCCTATGATAGCTGTGTTCCGACTTTCCTGTCAGCCGGTCAAATTCACCGATATGTGGGGTTAGGATGCTTCCGGCGGGCAAAAATGCAAGCCAAGTAGGGTTTTTACTTAAAATATTCAAAGCATCAGCATCAATCACTAAAGGAACAGAGGTTTGTTGAATCAGGAGTTTAAAAGCAGAAGCGGTTTCGTGGTTTATCCCCAAACCAGGGCCGATGGCAATACTGTTATACAATTCAATTTCAGGAAGTTGAGAAAAACAATCGCTGTCGGGGTCGAGACTAAACATCGCCTCCGGCAAGGCCGAACGCAAAGGAAGAATCACAGCCTCAGGAGCGTGAACCGTAAGCAGTCCGGTTCCGGAACGCAGACAAGCTTGAGCAGCCATGATTGCTGCACCCGATTTGGAATGACTGCCAGCAATCAAAAGCACGTGACCAAAATGACCTTTATGTGCAAATTTAGACCTGCTTTTTAACAATCCGGAAATCAGAAAATCTTCAAGCAAAACAGCCACCGGACGAATCTGTTGGATAAAATCGGGATGCAATCCAATATCAATCACTTGTAATTCACCAACATAAGGAGCCATTTCGGGCAAAAGCATCATCAATTTTGGAAACTG
>JAFGWF010000088.1 GCA_016937295.1 Bacteroidales bacterium | reverse complement strand
TAATTAGTTAAAAACCTTTACAAACCTATATAAAAACACTTTAAATTAGCAGCTTATTCCAACACAGTTAAATTAATACAAATGAGTATTAAATCCCTTTTCTCCATTTTAATCCTTGCGGTATTGGTTATGGCTTGTAATAGTGCAGGTCAAATTGTGGGTGCAACTTCCCAATCCAAAACCATGAACAAACAGATTTCTAAATTTCTTAAAGAATATAAAGGTTATACTTGGATTCCGGCGAGAACACAAGTGATCAATATAAATGACAATCAAATAGATACTGTTTTATCCCCAGGGTTTATCATGTTTAAAACGGAAATATCGAATATAGACTATTTGGAGTTCATTTCTTATGTCAAGCGCAAATTTGGCAACGACTCGGCAAGAGCTTTGTTGCCAGACACCACAGTTTGGAAGCGTGATTTGGCTATTAATGAGCCTTTAACTGGTTTATACTTTCGTCATCCGGTTTATCGTGATTACCCTGTGGTTGGAGTTTCGCACTATCAGGCGGAGATTTATTGCAATTGGCTAACAGAGATTTTTGAAATGAAAACCGACTTACCTTTCCGAAAAGTCAGCTTTTCGCTTCCAACGGAGTCTGAATGGGAGTTTGCAGCAAAGGGAGGTTTAGACCACTCATCCTATCCTTGGGGCGGGCCATATACCCGAAACTCAAAAGGTTTGTTTTTGGCGAATTTTTTAAGAGTTCCACAAGGTAGTGTTTATCGCGATAGTTTGGGAACATTGCAAGTAAATCAGAATGAATGGAATTTGCTGGGAAATCAGAATATTACCGCGCATGTAAAATCTTATTATCCAAATGGTTATGGGCTGTATAATATGTCAGGAAATGTCGAAGAAATGGTGAAGGAAGATGGCATTGCTAAAGGTGGCAGTTGGAATGACCCGGGGTATTATTTGCAAATACCGGTTAGGAATTTTTATAAAAAGGAAACTGTGGACGGTAAACGTGGTTTTAGAGTAGTTATGCACATAGACGAATAGGGAGGAAGTGAACCGAAAATGGATTTTTCAAAAAATCTGGGATTGTATTTTGGTAATTAATTGAATATGAATATTTTTAAAATTGTGTATGACGAAAAAATTTACAATCCTGACAGTAAAAAATATCTATAAGTATCGGCTTAGAAGGTTCGAATGGAAAATTGTGAAGTCACATCTGAAATGATTTAGCCCCTTTTGCATATCAACGTTTGAAGAACTGAAAAACTTCCAACAAGTAGGAAAAACACAGGAAACTGGAGAAATCGCGCGGAGTTACATTTTAGGAAATTGATGATAATAAAGGAATGAATCTAAAGCAAGTAGGTGATTTAAAGAAGGAAGAAATGAAAAAAAATCACACGAAAGAAAACTAATAATAATCATAAGTTTGACTTTTTCTATAACCCTTTTCAGAATTTTATTTCCTTTGATTCATTGAAATAGTTACATAAGTATTTAACCAATTCATTTTCGTTATGACAATTTCTCAAGATGATATAAATATATTAATCCATATTTTAAGAACCAGATTCTTAGAAAACACAAACCGTCATCTTTTCATTGTTTGGGAGGATGTGCAGGAAAAATTACAGGTGCATAAGGAGAAACTTTTATCGCTTCACCTTATGGAGCAAAGCGGAGGGGAGCCTGATGTGGTTGATTTAGATGAAGTTACAGGTGAGTTTGTCTTTATGGATTGTTCGCCGGAAAGCCCAAAGGGGCGAAGAAGTCTATGCTACGATGCTCAAGCTTTGGAGTCGAGAAAAGAGAATAAACCCAAACATAGCGCTATTGGTATGGCTGAGGAGATGGGAATCGAAATTTTGTCGGAAGAAAATTACCGTTTTTTGCAGCGGTTGGGCGAGTTTGATTTAAAAACATCAACATGGTTGCAAACTCCTTCCGCTATACGCAACCGTGGCGGTGCCATTTTCGGTGACCGCCGCTATGGACAGGTTTTTATCTATCACAATGGCGCCGAATCTTATTATGCTGCACGTGGATTCCGTGGAATTTTGAAAGTGTAGGCAAGAATAGTGTAAAACCTTATTGTATTTGAAATCTAAAATCAAGTCATCTTAGTCTGATTGTAGAGTTGTAAAATTCTCACTCATTCATCTTTCCCAAATACGTAATCACTAACCTAAACCCAACACAATCAGAGCTTTGGCTCGACCAATATTCACGTTGACGGATTTGGAGGAATGCGGATGTGCTGCCCCAACTGCCTCCTTTGGTAAAACCGGTTTCGTAAACTGCCTCGGCTGCATTGCCTGCCAAATCGTAAATGCCGTAAGTGTTTGGTTTGAATGAAGCTACAATATATGGTCCGTTGGGATTTCTCCAGTTTGAATCGGTTGCGTTTAGGGTTTTTCTTTGGTTGAAGTACGTTGAATCACTTGGTAGTGAAGGTTTTGAACCTCTTCCAAAATCGGAAATATGAGAATGGTATCGCGCTAAAAATATGCCCCGATAATCGCGCATAAAAATACC
>JAFGWF010000087.1 GCA_016937295.1 Bacteroidales bacterium | reverse complement strand
TATTTTTGACATGGCTAATGAATTTTGATTTTCTATAAAATTATGAAATTCAATGCCGATAAAGTAATATTTTATCCAGATTCGCACGCAGGTTGCTGTATAACATGAAGTGTGGAAGAAAACAAAACTGAAAACTATTTAATTTACTCACCTTTTTTGAGGTTGAATTTTAGCGGCAACTCTTTAAACTCACAAACAAATTTTGTTGATAAAAAGGTAACTCTTGTTTTTATATGTTTTAAAACATGATTTTCTTGTTTTTTTATTTTTCCCATGTTCGTGTTGAACTTTAAAGCATTATGTTTTATAACATATTGTGTTTCTGTCTATTCATTCGTAAATTGTCTGTTCTGAAACCCCGGCAGAACAAGAATTGACCGGACAAAACAAACCAGGATGGAAACACCCGCACAACTGACCGTTTCAGTTAATTTTGGAGAAACCGCAACCGTTCTCCAACAAGTTCAGTACATTGTTGCTATAAGTGCATTTTATAAGAAACTTTGGTTTATTAAGATTAAAGCCCAAGGAAATGCCCTTTTTGAATTTTTGAATCCTGCTGTGTAACCCTGCATAATATGAACGATGAGCAAACCCAACCTTTTGCATTTAAAAAAACAATGAAAAAAAACAGAAATAGTCAGAGTAGTTGTCATTGGACGATCTAAATTGTTATAAAATGAAGCAGATTCTTAAAATATTGATTTTGAATTTTATCCTTGCTAACACTACAGCTTGTTTTCAAGATAAGTCTGACCAGAAATCGATACAAGGTCTCTCTTTTACCCTAAATGGAGAAAGTTTTGAGATGATTTTTGTGAAAGGCGGAACGTTTATCATGGGGTGTACAGAAGAGCAGAGTGGCGATTGTGAAGACGATGAAAAGCCGGCACATGAGGAGACAATGTCCTCTTTTTACATAGGAAAATATGAGGTTACTCAAAGATTATGGAATGCTGTTATGGGGGCTGATCTCAACCAATCGTATAATTCAGGTTGTGAGGATTGTCCGGTAGAAAACGTAAGTTGGAATGATACCCAGGAGTTTATAAGTAAGTTGAATACTCTTACCGATAGTATTTTTCGGCTGCCTGCCGAAGCTGAATGGGAATATGCCGCACGTGGTGGCAAGCGAAGCAAAGGGTACAAATACAGTGGAGGTAATAATATTGACAACATAGCCTGGTACATTGAGAATTATCAAAAAAGCAAATACGGAAAAAGGGGAACCACACATCCGGTAGGTTTGAAAAAACCCAATGAGCTCGGCTTATACGACATGAGTGGGAATGTGTGGGAATGGTGCAGTGATTGGTATACTAAAGAATACTTTATTAATGGCAAACGTGTCAACCCGGACTGGCCATTTCCAGGCACACCTCGTTTTTTTCGTCACGTTTTGCGTGGCGGCAGTTGGGGCAGCAGTGCAAAAGGCTGTCGGGTGTCATATATCGCCTATGACACAGAAAACTATCACGATGAATATGGAGGCTTTCGGCTTGTATTAGCTTCAGAATCAGTGCAGGTCAATACTAAATATTAATATAACTATGAAAAACCAAATTACAACTTTGACAATCATCCTTTTTATAATAACAGGAATAGGAGGATGCAAGCAATCTGACACGCATGATGAACTTATCACAATTGATGTAACTAAAAGTTATCCGGAGAAGGAGCTAATTCTTCAGGACTTTATGGATGTAGAATACATCCCTTTGGAAACCAATGACAAATTTGTGACCCAGGGTGTTGTTATGGCAACAGGCAACAAATACATATTCGTAAAGAACAGAAGTAACGATGGGGATATTTTTGTTTTTGACAGAAAAACCGGTAAAGGGTTGAGAAAGATAAACAGAAAGGGGAAAGGTCCCGAAGAATATACTTATTTATATGGGCTTATCCTGGATGAAGATAACAATGAAATATTTGTCAATTGTTCTGTGACGAAAAAGATACTTGTATATGATTTATTTGGCAATTTCAAACGAAGTTTTAAGTATACAGAGGGCGCTGTATATTCAGATATATACAATTATGATAGGAATAATCTGATTCATTACGATATGTCCGGATATTATAAAGACGGGAAGAACAGAGGCAGCCAATCCTACCATGCAATAATATCGAAACAAGATGGGAGTATTGCCCGGAATATTTCAATTCCTTTTGATGTAATTAAAGCACCGGTTGTGCAGGAAGGTGATGGGGTTGCGGTAACCACTGTGCGCTCAATAATTCCATATCACGACACTTGGCTACTTGTTGAGACATCCTCAGATACAGTTTACAAATATATTCCCAAAGAAAATAAACTAACTCCGTTTTTGGTAAAGTCTCTTACCGCTAATCCTGAAATATTACTTACGATGGGGACTCTGACTGACCGTTATTATTTTATGGAAACCGTAAAAAAAGTATTTGACTTTACAACAGGGAGAGGATTTCCAATTACTGATTTAATGTACGACAGGCAGGAAAATGCTGTATTCAAACCTGCTGTACTGAATAGTGATTATGTAAAAAACAACAAAGTAAATATGACTTCACATCCGGTAAATGGAGAAATTGCTACCTTCCAAACTTTAGAAGCCTACCAACTTGTTGAGGCATATAAAAATGACGAGTTGAAGGGCAAATTGAAAGAAATTGCATCTCAATTGAATGAGGAATCTAATCCCGTTATCATGGTAATGAAGTATAAGAAATAAAGTTAGGATGAAGTAAAAAGTCAAATTTTAAAAAAACAAAAAAAACAAATAAAATAAATGAACTACAGAAACTATAGGAATAAAATAAACTAACCCAAATGCCGAAGTTTCCACACTATACCCAGTTAGACTCCATGGATTGCGGCCCCACCTGCCTGCGTATGGTGGCCAAATATTATGGAAAAAGGGTCCAGCTATAAATAACTAAACCCTCGGTATTTTTACTTACACACTTTGTGAAACAGTGTTAAATAAAACAAAGTTAGGTGACAAGTATTTATTCAGAGTGAGATTTTTGTTACTTTTAAAAACTAAATTTTTAGTCCCGCTTCCATGAAAAAACTAAAACCTGCTCCAAAACGGAC
>JAFGWF010000086.1 GCA_016937295.1 Bacteroidales bacterium | reverse complement strand
AGACGAACAACAAGGAAAGGAACGAGCCGAATATGGGAAGCAGGTGCTGAAGGAACTTTCAAAACGGCTTACGGCTGAATTTGGAAAGGGTTTTTCACAAAGGAATCTTGAGCAAATGAGGCAGTTCTACCTTACCTATACAATTACGCAGAAATCGTCTGCGCAAATACCATCAACATCAAATAATAATACTGAAAGTGATGATGGAATTTCCGCAAACATATTGCGGAAATTGGAAAACGAATCAATTGCGCAGACGATTTCTGCGCAATTACAACCTGCCGAAAATGAAATAGATTCCATATCGTCAATGCCTTTGCCTAAATTCAACCTCTCCTGGTCGCACTACCTCAAACTGATGCGCATTGAGAACCTCAATGAACGTCGCTTTTATGAAATAGAATGTGCTGCCAACAACTGGAGTTTAAAGGAATTGCAACGGCAGTTTGATGCGTCTCTTTACGAACGACTTGCCCTAAGTCGCGATAAAGCAGGCATCAAACAATTGGCTGAAAAAGGTCAACTGATTGAAAAACCAACCGACTTTCTCAAAGACCCCTACGTGCTGGAATTTTTAGATTTGCCCGAACTTCACCAGTATTCCGAGAGCGATTTGGAGACTGCCATCATCGACAAACTTGAACAGTTTCTACTCGAATTAGGCAAGGGTTTTACTTTTGTAGCCCGCCAATTCCGCATGACTATTGATGAAAAGCATTATAAAGCCGATCTTGTTTTCTTTAACCGCCTGTTGAAATGTTTTGTGGTAATTGATCTGAAAATTGGCGAGCTTACTCATCAAGATATTGGGCAAATGCAGATGTATGTAAACTACCACGACCGCATAGTGAAACTGCCCGATGAAAACAAAACCATCGGCATTGTGCTTTGTAAAGATAAAAGCCAAACCCTTGTGGAGTTTACCCTGCCCGAAAACAACGACCAGATATTTGCCAGTCGCTACCAAACCATACTGCCTGACAAACAAACCTTTATACAACTAATAAACGAGAGTGAAACAGAATAGATGGGATAATGAAAAACTTAGTGATTGGGCAGAGAATGTTTTTAGAGAATTTTCTAAAAGAATTGAGCAGCATGGAGAATTTGAATTATATCAATGGGTTTAGGGAGGAAGTAAGTAGAAGGGAAATGGCACAAAAGACTAAATGTATAAAACACATCTAACTGATTATAAACACAATACACGTTATTAAAAATAAGTTAGGAGATTATGAAGAAATCAAAAATAACTCGTAATCAAACTCTGTAATATCATTTATAAACAAAAATCGCAAAATGCATTTTTTATTAACTTTGGCTTTTCTTATGCTTTTAATAAATTGCGGTATAATCTCTTATAAATCATACATTATGCAACAAGAAAAATGGACAAAAGAACAAACAATTATTGCGTTATACCTCTATTGCAATATCCCATTTAATAAAGTTTCATCTTCAAATCAAGATATCTTGAAATTTTCAACTATAATTGGCCGTAGCCCAAATTCATTAAAAATGAAAATAGGAAATTTTGGAAGTTTTGATCCAATTTTGAAAAGTAAAGGAATAGTTGGACTTACAAATACAAGCAAAATGGATAAGGATATTTGGCTTGAGTATAGCAATGACTGGGGGAAACTATCTTTAGATAGTGAGGTCATTTTATCAAAATTAGAAGGAAAAGAATTTGATTCTTTGAAAAATGATATCGAGTTTTCGGAAAAATCTGGTACTGATAAACTTAGCACAGTTAAAACTAGAATTAACCAAGATTTTTTCAGACGCACAGTTCTATCATCATATAATTATTCATGCGCTATTACTGGTCTGAAAATACCAGAACTTCTAATAGCTAGTCACATTATTCCGTGGAAGGATCGGTTAGAAACGCGTGTTAATCCACACAATGGAATTAGTTTAAATGCTTTTCATGATAAAGCTTTTGATAAAGGTTTAATCACTATTACAACTGATTATAAAGTGAAAGTCTCAAATTACGTATTTCAATTGTATGATAATAAATCTGTAAAATGGTTTAAGGAATTTGACAATGCAAGTATAGTTTTGCCTGATAGATTTTCACCAAATATTGACTTTCTAAAATTTCACAATGACAATATTTTTGAACAATGGAAGAAAATAAAATAATATCTCTTGATTGTAAATATATTACACCATCAAGGACAATTGAAAAAATTAATCTTTCAAATTGTAGTTTGGATAGAATTGTTTATTTGTATAACTATGAAGGTGTTAGTTTTCGATTATTCTATAACATTAAGGATATTTTTGAATATTTCAGAAACTATATTGTTAAACACGAGGTTTTTGCAAGTGAATTCGAATTAGACAGATTCTTAAAACACTTTAATCTTAGTCAATTATAATAAATCTCACAAAAAACCGTCTTAAATCTTTTACCTACCTAAATTAAATAATACATCATCCCCTCCTCCCCCCTGACCAACCTAACCCTTAAAAATGACAATTGTTAATTTTTGTTTCCAAATAAGGGGAAAAGATTTATACTTTTGAGCGCCTCAATTTTAAACTTAATTACAATGAAAGTTGGAATTCCTAAAGAACTATTATCCAGCGAATTACGTGTAGCCGCCACACCAAAGACCACCCAACGCTTGCTTAAGCAGGGCTTTGAAGTGTGCATCGAACAAGGCGCAGGCATTCGCGCAAACTACGCCGACAGTGATTTTATCGCTGCCGGAGCAACGGTTGCGAAATCCGCAGCCGAATTATATAATTTATCGGACATTATTCTTAAAGTTCAGCCGCCCACTCCTGCCGAAGTCAAGCTGATGAAAAAAGGTACTGTAACGCTCAGCTACCTCTGGCCTGCTCAAAATCAGGACCTTATGAAGCTTCTTGCCGAGCAGGGCGTTAATGCCATTGCGATGGACGCCATTCCGCGCATCTCGAGAGCGCAGAAAATGGACGTGCTCTCGTCGATGGCCAATATCGCCGGTTATCGCGCGGTGATTGAGAGTGCCAACTATTTCGGTCGATTCCTCAACGGTCAGATAACTGCTGCCGGTAAGGTTGACCCCGCAAAAGTGTTGGTGATTGGTGCCGGTGTAGCAGGTTTGGCTGCCATTGGCGCTGCCAACAGCCTCGGTGCTATCGTTCGCGCTTTCGACACTCGTAAAGAAGTGGCCGAGCAAATCCAATCGATGGGTGCTCAGTTTCTTACCGTAGAAATCGAAGAAGACGGCGCCACCGCATCGGGCTATTCGAAAGTGATGAGTAAAGAATTTATCGAAGCTGAAATGGCTCTCTTCAAGCAACAAGCCTCCGAAGTGGATATCATCATCACCACGGCTCAGATTCCGGGACGTGAAGCTCCTAAGTTGATTCTCGAAGACCATGTGGCTGTGATGAAACCCGGCTCCGTTATCGTTGACCTTGCTGCTTCCACCGGTGGAAACTGTGTTCTCACCAAAAACGAAGAAGTTTATACCACTCCAAACGGCGTTACCATCGTCGGGAAACTCAGCCAACTGCCCACGCAAGCCAGTCAGCTCTATGGCAACAACCTTTGCCATCTGCTCGACGACATGGGCAAAGCCGAAAATTTCAAAATCGACATGAACGACGACGTGGTGAAAAGGGCTATGGTTACCTACAACGGAGCTGTCAATTGGCCTCCGGAACCGCTTGCTGTTTCACCTCAGAAGAAAACCGACGCGCCTGCAACTCCGGCCAAACCAAAACCTACTGAAGCCGAACTCGCCAAGAAAAAGAGTGTACGTTTGTTTATTACCCTTGGCATCATTGGATCTCTGTTGATTTATATGGGTTATGCCTCCGGCGATAAAGAGTTTATGGGTCACATGACCGTTTTTGCCTTGGCCATTTTTGTAGGCTGGCAAGTTATATGGAACGTTTCCCACTCACTTCATACGCCACTTATGGCCGTTACCAATGCCATCAGCGGCATTATCATCACGGGAGGACTTCTGCAAATCAAAGACGATTTGACGAGTCCGCTCTCCATCGTTGCTTTCATAGCTATTTTAGTAGCCAGCATCAATATTGTCGGCGGCTTCTTTGTAACTCACCGTATGTTGAAAATGTTTAGAAAATAAGAGTCATGATAAATCAAGAAATACAAATAGGAGCTTATCTGTTTGCCTCCATACTTTTTATTCTCAGTCTGGGAGGCTTATCCTCACAAGAATCTGCCAAGCGCGGTGT
>JAFGWF010000085.1 GCA_016937295.1 Bacteroidales bacterium | reverse complement strand
TTTTTTCAAAAAGCCCTGATTATGACATGGCAAAAAGGCAAGGTTTTACTAATTTTGCCGCAAGGAGTGGAATTGAATCACTCGCAAGTAAATGACTGACTAACAACTAAAAACAGCATTGTGGACCATAACCGACTTAAAGAAGCAATCAACAATTTTGAAGAAAAAACCATCCTTGTGATTGGAGACGTAATGATTGACGCCTATATAACCGGAAAAGTAGATCGCATTTCGCCGGAAGCACCCGTACCGGTCGTTACTGTAAAAAACCGATACAACCGCTTAGGCGGAGCAGCAAACGTTGCGCTAAACATCAAAACCCTTGGAGCCAATCCAATTCTTTGCTCCGTGATTGGTGACGATGCCCGTGGTGATGATTTTTTACAATTGCTCAACGATTTAAAAATGAACCCACAAGGAATTATTCGAAGTCGAAATCGCCCAACCACTACAAAGTTCAGAATAATTGGTAACAATACTCAAATGCTTCGCGTTGATGAGGAATCTATTGAAAAACTTTCGGCTGAAGAACAAATCAATTTATCCGTAAAAATCATCGATATTTTAGACCAAACCCAAATAGATGCAATCATTGTTGAGGATTACGATAAGGGTTGTTTAGATTCGTATATTATCGAGCTGATTGCCACCGAAGCCAAACGTCGCAAAATTCCGGTTACAGCAGATCCTAAGAGAAACAATTTCGCATTCTATCAACACATTACACTCTTTAAACCAAATTTTAAAGAGCTTCAAGAAGGACTAAATGTGGAGTTAATTTCAAACAAATTTGAACAAATTGCACAAACTGCTCAAAACTATCTACGTGAGAAGAAACTAAAAATGATGCTCGTAACACTAAGCGAAAACGGCATGTTGATTTGTAACAAAAAGGAGTGGCATCATATCCCTGCTGAAATTCGCAATATCGCAGATGTTTCAGGAGCCGGAGATACGGTGATTAGCACTATCACCTTAGGCTTAACCCTTGGTTTAAGCATGGAAGAAGCGGCGTATTTGGCCAATATCGCCGGCGGGTTAGTTTGCGAAAAAGTAGGCGTTGTGCCCATTACAAAAGATGAACTCCTTAACGAACTCTCTTAATTTTGCCGCTATGAATTTTTTAAAAATCACCTTGGTAACTATTTTTGCATCAATTCTGATAATCAGTGGTTGCAAACCTTATAACTGTTCACGAGAGAATAGTCTTTTCACATCTAATTATTTAGTTAAACCCATTCCTTTCGACAGTCTTGCCTCAGTTGAAAGCACCTTATCTTATTTACAAAACCAATATTGCGTTTTGGGAGACACCATCCTCCCTGCTTTTTATTTCAATTTCCAAAAAAACAAAATAACCGCATCGTCGAAATGGGGCTCCATTCCGGTTCTTATCGAGCCTATTCCTTGCGACCTTGACATGATTGAATACAACCTCAACAGCATTCTAGAAATAAATCTTGACGGCAACAATATCCTTATCGAAGGCAAACGTATGCCTCTTGACAGCATCGCGCCATATATCTCCTTTCAATATTTGAACTATGGTAAAAATCCTAAGTTTAGCGATTTTCCTACCGGCAACGGAATATGGCTCATCACCGAGCTGAAGCGACCAATCAGCGACTTAAACGATATAATCGGCGAAGTATTAAAGGGCTATCACCAAACAGCTCAGACCCTTAGCTATGGACTTTTCGGAAAAAACATTTGTGATTTGAATGAAGAAGAATGGGAAAAATTCAATCAAAGAATGCAGTTTCGCCTGTCAATAAAATACAGCGACGAGATTGAGCCTACTATTCAGATAGGAAATCAATAACCGTAGTCTCAACCATTAATGGCTCTACGCACAGCCTTCGCCCCAAAGCGAATTCGTATGCGATCCATGGCTTGGTACAGATTCACCATCTCATCCGAGTCTTCAAACATATTCAGTTGCTGAACCCCGCTTATCAACTCCGAAAACTTAACTCCAATCAAGCGAACTAAAACCCTCCTTGAATAGATTCGTTGAAACAAATCCAGCGAAGTCTTTATAAGGATATGGTCGAAAGAAGTATAAGAAATCCGCTTCTGCATCGTATGAGTGTCGAAGTCGGAATAGCGAATCTTCACTGTAACAACACCCGTAAGTTTTTGTTTTTTACGCATTTGAAAAGCAATTTTTTCCGTCATCGAAATAAGCACAGCCCTTAACATTTCCACATCAGTGGTATCGGTCTCAAACGTGGTTTCGGTGCTGATTGATTTTGCTTCAGAGTACTGAGTCACAGGAGTATGATCAATGCCATTGGCTCTTTTCCACAGCAAATCGCCATTTTGACCAAAGACAAATCCTAACATTTCCTGAGGCATCAATCGCAAAGTGCGAATATCAAAAACCCCCATCCGCATGAGTTTTCGTGCCGTTTCTTTTCCAAGCATTGGAATCTTAGAAATGCTCAAAGGATCCAAAAAATCATGAATCTGAGGCAATTCCACAATCCGTTCTCCGTTGGGTTTTGCTTCTCCTGTAGCAATTTTAGAAACCACCTTGTTGACCGAAAGCCCCAGCGAAATAGGCAAACCTGACTCCCGAATGATTTTCGTGCGCAACTCGTGAGCCCATTTGCGAGTGTTGTAAAAACGATCCATCCCCGTCATATCAATATAATGCTCATCAATGGAGGCTTTCTCGTAGAGCGGGGCACTTTCAGCAACAATATCCGTCACCAAACGAGAATATTTGGAATACGAGTCCATATCACCACGAATAAAAACCGCATCCGAACATAACGATTTGGCCATTTTCATAGGCATGCCCGAATGCACCCCAAAAAGACGCGTCTCATAACTGCATCCTGCCACCACCCCCCTATCGCTCAAACTGCCAATAATCACAGGCAAACCATTCAACTTACTGTTTAACAGTCGTTCAACCGAGACAAAAAACGTGTCCAAATCAATATGAATAATATTTCGATCCACAAAAAATGATTATATTTTAATCAAATTAATGTTTACAATATAATCAGTATTTGTATCTTTGCAACATAAATTTTAGATTTTTTCTTATGAATCATTTCAGTCAGAATATCAAGCTATTGCGCAAGCGAAAAAACCGCACACAGGACGAAGTTGCTATTGCACTCGACATGAAACGCTCAACCTTAAGTGGTTACGAAAACGAGGTTGCACAGCCCACCATCAAAGCATTATTAGCTTTTTCAAAATATTTCGGCATTGCGGTTGACACACTTTTAAAAGTGGATCTCAACACCTTACAAGAGAGCCAGTTGCGGCAGTTGGAACGAGGTTACGATGTATATATCAGCGGCAACCAGATACGCGTATTAGCTACCACAGTTGACGCGCAAAACCGAGACAATATAGAATTAGTTCCAGAGAAAGCTCAGGCAGGTTACACAGGTGGTTATGCCGATCCGGATTATATTAAGGTGTTGCCCGCATTCAATCTGCCATTTTTATCGCGCGAGAAAAAATATCGCACCTTTCAAATATCCGGCGACTCGATGCTGCCCATACCTGATGGAGCCTACGTCACGGGAGAATATGTGCAGAATTGGCTTCAAATTAAAAACGGAAAACCATATATTTTTCTCACCCTAAATGACGGCATAGTCTTCAAAATGGCAGAAAACAAAATCGAAGCCGATGGGGTTGTTGTGCTCCACTCCCTCAATTCGCTTTATCAACCTTACGAAGTGAAAGTGAGCGAAATACGCGAAGTTTGGAAATTTATCCACTATATCTCCAACGAATTTCCGGAAGCAAATAAACCAAAAGACGACGTGCTAAAAGCCGTAGAAGAATTACGCAAAGAAGTGCAAGTGATTCAAACCCGCTTGGCCATTGACTAAAAGTGAAATTTCATAAATCAAGATAAATTTATCATGTACGCCATAGTTGACGTGGAAACCACCGGCATCAGTGCCAAAACGGAGAAAATCACTGAGATTGCCATCATTATACACGACGGAAAGAAAGAAATTGAACGATTTCAAACTTTAGTAAATCCTGAGAAAAATATTCCGTACCGCATTACACAACTCACCGGCATCAATAATCAAATGGTGGCAACCGCACCAAAATTCTTTGAAATTGCAAAAAAAATCATTCGCCTTACTGCCGACAAAATCCTTGTGGGGCATAATGTTGCTTTTGACTACAATTTTCTAAAAGCCGAATTTGGAGAGTTCAACTACGACTTTCAACGCAAAACACTTTGCACCGTAAAAATGTCGCGTAAAGCTTTCCCCGGTTTGCCGTCATACAGTTTGCCTCGACTAACCATGCAATTGGGCATTCAACACAACCAAAAACACCGCGCAGAAGGAGATTGCGAAGCAACCGTTCGGGTGTTTGAAGCAGCTATACAACAGATGCCGGAGCTTTTAGAAACACCTTCACAAAAACTCCCAAAAGCCCTAAGCGAAGAAAAAATAAACGCTATTCCCGACACAGCCGGAGTTTACTATTTTTTAGACTCTGCAAAAAAAATCATCTATATTGGCAAGTCCGTTCATTTAAGGCAAAGAATTCGGACTCATTTAAACAATCACAGCACCCAAAAATCAGTCGAGATGATTGATAATATTGACAGCGTAAAATATACCGAAACCGGCAGTGAGCTGATAGCCTTACTTTTAGAATCTGAAGAAATCAAAAAACATCGACCAATATATAATCGCGCTCAGTTGCGATCCGTTTTTAGTTACGCGTTATATTTAGAGCAAGATACTAATGGATATTTTGATTTGACCATAGGAAAAATTGAATCAATGCGCCCGCCTCTGACCACCTTTTCATCGCTTCGAGAAGCAAAAGATTTTGTCGCATATTTAGTCGAAACGTATGATTTATGCCTGAACCACTGTAGTTTAGGGTTTGGAGAAGGAGCATGTTTCAATTATCAAGTTCACAAATGTGCCGGAGCATGTTGCGGAAAAGAAACGTCACAAGACTATAACCAAAAAGTGCAAAAAGCGGTGGATCGAATGCGTTACAGACACAACGATTTTCTACTTATCGAACCTGGCCGAACCGAGGAAGAATACGGTTTAGTAGAGGTAAAAGCCGGCGCATATTTTGGGTTTGGGTATATTCACAAAAAAGACTTCAAAAACCGGTTGATTCGTGAGAAATCCGTAATTCGCGGGCTTTCAAACCGCGACAGCAACGGCATTATTCAAAGTTGGCTGAGAAATAAAAATTACGAGATGATTATAAATGATTGAGGCGAAAATATTGAAATATCCAAGTGAATTGAATCCATTTTAATGAAGCCCTAAAATCAAAAAATGACACAAAACTTCATTAATAAAACCTACAAAAAACTATCTTTCTGACGTAAATTCCAAAATTTCCATTTTGCTATTTAATAGCCAAATTCTCGTCAATTTTGCGTGTGTCATGCAAATTTTGATAGAATTCGTCATTTAACCTGCCAAATTCTCCCGATTTTTGTATTTGAGGTATTTTGATTTTTCAACAAAAAACGACCAAAAAATTCCTCACACCGAACATAATACTCAACTTAATTGACATGTTTTTTCGGAATCAAACCAATATCGAAACTTGGAAAATCAGGAACAATCATTTTTTTAAAATTTCGTTCGAAAATACATTTTTTGATGCCTAATATTCCACAAAACAACCTTAGCATGTAAGCACACTAATTGAACGTTTCGCATTCAGATAAAGAGTCGTATTCTTTGTTAATCTGACGCACATTTCAAGAATTCCATTTTGCTATTTAATAGCCAAATTCTCATCAATTTTGCGTATATCATGCAATTTTTGATAGAATTCGTCATTTAACCTGCCAAATTCTCCCGATTTTTGTATTTGAGGTATTTTGATTGTTCAACAAAAAACGACCAATTAACCTACTCTAATAACAAAGCAATACCAAAAGCATAGAAAAAGGCTGATTCAATGAAATATTTTCAAAAAATAGGAGAATTTTTGGCGCATAACATCAAATTATGCGTATTTTTGTGCGTTTTATACAAATTTTAATACTATTTGATATGCTAATCTCATTTACAGTTTCAAATTACAGATCTATAAAAGACAAACTAACCCTTAGCTTTTTAAGCGTAAAGAGTTATAAAGAACTTGAAGATAGTATTATTGAAGTAGTAAATAAAGCAAATATCCTTAAATCGCTTGTGATTTATGGCGCTAATGCCTCTGGAAAATCCAATCTCCTAAAAGCCTTGACAGGTTTTATTGATTTTATCAATTCATCATCAAGTAATAAGCTTAATGATAAAATAGAGCTTTATGACCCTTTTTTGCTTGATAGACATTCAACCGAAAAACCTTCAGAATTTGAAATAGAGTTTTTTCTTAAAGAAACAAGATATACCTATTCGGTAACAATAAACCACAATAATATATCAGAAGAAGGTTTATGGTACTATCCTAAAAAACAGAAAGTCAGGGTTTTTGAAAGGAATAATGATGTATTTGATTATGGCAAAGTTTTAAAAGGTGAGAAAAAAAGCATTGAGGCAAGACTTTTAAAAAATCAGCTTTTTCTATCGAAAGCCGCTAATGAAAATCAGGAATTTTTGGTTGATATTTACAATTACTTTTCTTCGATTGATGATAAATATACTATGCTTTCAGGATATTTCGATAAAGTTGCTCCAGCAACATTATTAGGGTCAGCATTAAAGGAGGAAGGCGATGAATTTCTAAAGAACCTTGAAAACATTGTTACAGCGCTTGACACAGGCATTGATTCTCTGATAATTAAACCTGCAAAAACCAAGAACTTCATGGGAATTTTTCCTGAGGAGGCAAACCGATTTTTTAGTCTTGATTCCGAATTATTAAAAGATATTCCTAATTTAAATTTCGAACTCTTTACAAGGCACAAAATATCAAATAGTGAGGACGCCAATCCAGCCTTCATAGATTTTGAGCTTAACCGAGAATCGTCGGGTACCAGAAACATGATAATTCTCTCTATGTTTTTATTAGATACCTTTAAAAAGGGCTCCATAATGATGGTGGATGAGTTAGAAAAAAGTCTTCATCCTCAGATAGTTCGCAAGCTAATTGAGCTTTTTCATGATGCTGAAATCAATGTTAATAACGCACAGCTTCTTTTCACAACACACGATACAAGTCTTTTAGACAACAAGCTTTTCAGGCGCGATCAGATATGGTTTACCGAAAAAGACGAATATGGAGCGACCGAACTTTTTTCGCTTTCGTCCTATGACGGAATCCGCAAAGACACACCTTTTGATAAATGGTATATGAGCGGTAGGTTTGGCGCAACCCCTGTAGTTAACGAATCGAAATTGAAATACGGTAATGCTACGCAGAAAAGAAAATAAAAGAGGAAAGGTAAGCCAAAGAATGCTGGTACTTTGCGAAGGTAAAACAGAAAAAATTTATCTTGAAGGATTGAAAAGCACCTTACCTAAAAATGTACAACGAGACATCCAAACTACTATAATTCAGGCAAAAAAAAGCGACCCAAATGCGTTTTTCAGAGAGTTTAAAGAATTGCAGCGAAAAGCAAAAAGAGAATGGCAACCTTATGCAGAAAGTTGGATGGTTTTTGATGACGACAACCGAGATTTAGAACTCTTGATTGAATTTTTAGTGAAAAATGGAGATAACTATGTTTATAATTCCATTTCTATCGAGTTTTGGTTTTTACTGCATAAAAAGTACACGACTAAGCAGTTTACAAACGCACATTCAGTTATTCAAGAGTTAAAAAACATTTATGGATATTATCTAAAAACGGATCCTAATCTTTGGCTATTTTTTTCTTCTGAATATGAAACCGCTAAAGCTCACGCATTAAAGCTTCGCACCCAACACATCAACGATTCAAAACCAACACATGAATGCAAACCATATTCGAATATGGACGTGCTGGTAGAAAGGATAAAAAAGATGAAAAAATAGAAATTTGTTCAAGAAAGAACTAACTAAATTTTTGTAGTTTTAACAACTATACATTAAACCTAATATTCAGTAAATCACCATCGTCGATGATG
Source organism: Bacteroidales bacterium (assembly GCA_016937295.1). GTDB lineage: Bacteria > Bacteroidota > Bacteroidia > Bacteroidales > UBA1556 > UBA6267. Next base: position 21,085 of record JAFGWF010000085.1, on the reverse strand, counting down.
TAGGTTTTGCCTTCGACGTGGAATTTACCGGCTTCTTTGACGGCGTTTTCGGAGCCATACTTCACAAAGTCGTCGTACTTAATCACCTCAGCGCGGATGAAGCCTCTCTCCAAATCGCTGTGAATCACGCCGGCTGCTTGAGGTGCGGTATAGCCTTTTTTGATAGTCCATGCACGGTTTTCTTTATCACCAACGGTAAAAAACGTGCGGAGATTGAGCAGGTGATATGCAGCACGGATAAGCTTATTTACACCTGGCTCAGAAAGTCCGGCATCGCTTAAAAACTCTTTTTGATCCTCGGCCTCAAGTTCGGCAATTTCGGCTTCAAGCGAACCTGCGATGATAATTACCTCATCATCACCAACTGCACCTTTCACAGCGTTTGAATAAGAATTTCCTTCTACAGCAGCAGCTTCGTCCACATTGCAAACAAAAAGAACCGGTTTTTCGGTAAGCAGTTGCAAATCGCGAATTGCCAGACGCTCATCTTCCGTAATGTCCAATTTTCGAAGAGAAGTAAAATTCTCAAGTGCCTCTTTAAACTTAGTCAACGTTTCTACTGTTGCTTTAGCATTTTTATCTCCGACTTTTATCAATTTCTGTTGACGTTCTATTTTTCGTTCAATAAGTTCCAAATCTTTAACCTGAAGCTCAAATTCAACCAGCTCAATATCTCTGACGGGGTCGATACTTCCTTCGATGTGAGGCAAGTTTGCATCATCGAAGCAGCGCACCACATGAATCAAGGCATTGGAATTACGAATGTCTGAAAGGAATTGGTTACCAACACCTTCACCTTGACTTGCGCCTTTAGTAAGACCCGGTATATCAACAAGTTCCACAGTGGCAGGAACCACTTTCTTTGTTGGCACTAATTCATTAAGTTTATCCAAACGAGGATCAGGAACATCAACCACCCCGATATTGGATTTGTTAGTACTAAAAGCAAATGCGGTAATCTCGCCTTTGGATTTCGACATACAATTAAAGATGGTCGTTTTGCCACAATTGGCCAGACCTATAATTCCACAGTTTAAAGCCATAATTGAAAATTTGCGCAAAAATAGGTCATTTTCTCTACGCAAAAGCAATAGAAAAAACGGTGAATATTTTTAAAAAAAATAAATAAAAAACACAACTATTTATAAAATATAGATATGATTTAAATATTTAACATCCGGTGATTTATAATGTTAAAATCATAAATAAAAAACAAATAAAATTTTAACTATTATTCATTTTTACTATCTTTTTATTATTATTGCAAATTATTATTATTAACACTTAATTTAATAAACATCAATTTTATCACAATTCAACCTATATCTTAAAATATTGATTAAAAATATGTTAACATTTTTTTTAAAATTGTATAACAAAGTTTAAGTTCATTTTTTCATTAACCAATTAATTCAATTTATTAGTATGACAACATTTCTATGGTTTAAGAAAGTTCTATCGGTGATAGCACTTTCGATGTTTGTTTTTGCAGTACAAGCCCAAACGGCATACTGGAATTACACTGTAACAGGACAAACAAAAACGTTACCCGATACCACCGGGTCAACGACACACAGCCTAACATCAGGCAGTGCAGATGACGGAGTTTTAAACTTGGCATGGCCCTTTGGCTTTATGGTTTACAACGATTCTTACACCACTTCGGATCAAGTTTCCATCAACACTAATGGTTTTATTAGATTCGATGCCACAATTTCAGGTTCAAGCAGAACAGGATCAATTCCTAGTTCGAGCACAGCTTATGGTCAGTTTATTTCTTATGGAGGAAATACTGACGGACGAATTTTAAGTGACATCAAATCCATTGTAACAGGGACAACTCCAAACCAGATTTGGACCCTTGTAATCCCTTACAAAACCTACTATTCTACCACCGCAAGCGCCTATGAATCATACGTTTTTGTCAGCTTCTATGAAGGAACAAATCAAATCAAAATTCAATATTCTGATATTGTAACTAGCTCATCATATCATGCTGATTATTTAGGTATTAATGCCGGAGATGGAGTTTACTATAATAATTTAGGATTATTTCCTGATGCTGACACGGCTTATTTCTTTGACCTTCCAGTAATGCCTGCCTTAGACGCAACTATTTCGCAAATATTTACACCTTCAAACATTCAAGGAAATAATCCAATATCCTGCAAAATCACTAATCTCGGAACAAACAATCTCAGTAGTTGCACTGTAAATTGGTCGGTTAACGGAGTAAACCAAACCCCGTATAGTTACACCGGAAATCTGGGCCAATTTGCTTCGGATAGTATTTCCGTGGGAACTTTTAATTTCAATCAGGCAGGAAATCAGGATATTGTTATTTGGACAAGTTCTCCAAATAATGGCACAGATGCGAATACCTCAAACGATACAAACTCTATTCAAGTTGTGATGCAAAAGGCTAAAGATGCAGGCATTACAAATATTTTAGTTTCAGGCACAACCATTGGCAATCAAAGCGTTAAAGCCATAGTAAAGAACTACGGAACATCGCCATTAACTGCTGCTACTATTCAATGGGCTGTTGGAGGCGTAGGGCAAACTGCCTATAATTTTAACGGAAATATTCTACAAAACAACTCTGACACCGTTACTTTAGGAAACTATAATTTTGCAACAGCAGGTAGTTTAAGTATTGATGTTTGGACAGTCTTAGCCGGAGATGAAGATTCCTCCAACGACTCTGCATCCATAACGCATTCCACATTTGGATCGGTTTCGATTCCTTATAGTGAAGGATTTGAAAACGGAGTTCCTTCCGACATTAACATAACTTTTGGTTCGCAAGCTGCCGTATCCATCGTTTCTACAACTGCCAGTCAGGGAACCTATTCCGTGATGATGACAGGAAAAACATCTTCTTCATTTACAGGAGGTTCTACCACAACTGCAACTAACTACAGTTGGAGTAACACCTTACATCGCGTTAACTCAGAGTTGATTGTAAATGCCGTTGGTTCTTCTAATCTTTTACTCAATTTCGACATGAAACAAACATGGAGTTATGGCGCAGGATACAGCAATTTCAGAGTTTTAGTAAACGGAAATCCGATTAGTGATATTAATGGAACCATTACTCACCAACCATCTACACAAAACAGCGACCCATTTACAACAATCATCTATAACTTAAATAGTTATGCCGGAACAGTTTTTACATTAAGTTTCCAGTCTGAGTGCAAATATGATGACGCAAATAATAGTGGAGATGGCGACAATGTCTTTATTGATAATGTTAAAATCATGGCTCCAATTCTTAATGATGCGGGTTTAGAAAACGCCTATATTCATAATCAACAAGTTGGCGCAACCACAGTAGCCCTCCAAGTTAAAAACTGGGGTGCTTCAAATTTAACTACTGCAACAATCAATTGGACTGTTGACGGTGTGAGCCAAACTCCTTTTTCATATACCGGAAACATTACTCAATATTCTACAGATAGTATTACCATTGGAAGTGTAACTCTCACAGCAGGTCAACATGTTTTAAAAGCTTGGTCATCGAATCCAAACGGTCAAACGGATGGTGACAACACCAATGACACTATTTTGCATACATTTATGACCTATCCACCTCATTCTTTACCGTTAACTGAAAATTTCGAGAATGGCATGATGTATTTTGATAATCAGCCAGGAAACAACACCGATTTTGTTCTAAATACAAACTTGCAATCCTCAGGTTCTTACAGTGCTCATAACGCCTATGGAAATGGTAATGATAACTACCTTTTCGAAACCGGTTCTATTGACTTATCCACAGCAGTAATGCCATCATTGCACTTTAAGCACATTGCAAAAACTGAAGGCGGATATGATAAATGTTATGTGCAAATTTCAACTGATGGTGGTAATACTTATGTCAACATTCCGGACACCTTATATAATGGAAGCTCAACCGTATTTATCACAAAAGATTATTTTGATGAAGACGCTTATACAGATTGGGGCACAAGTGCAACTCCTGCCATGGACAATACCATGTGGAAAACCGAATCCTTCGATTTAAGTCCTTATAACAGTGCAACAGTTAGAGTTCGCTTTTACCTTCATTCCGATGGTTCAGCTGTACGAGAAGGTTGGTATATTGATGATATTCAAATCAAAGAAGCGGTGTCTAATGATATTGCAACCTTTGGAATTATTCCAGTGATAAGCAACCCTTGCGGAAATAGTGCTCAAAGTGTTAGTGTAGTTTACAAAAACATGGGTGCTACAAATCAAACTAATGTTCCTGTAAAATTGATTATCAGCGGCGCAACGTCCGACACTCTTACTTCAACGATAAGTTTATTGGGTGGTGAGCAAGATACAGTGATTTTCGGAACATTCAATGCCTCAAATATTGGAGTTTACACATTAACAGCTATATCTGAATTATCTACCGATGCAGACCTTACAAACGATACTTTAGTAAGCACATTTGAAGTTTTCGCTCCAATTGCTACTCCATATCTTCAAGATTTTGAAGGCACTTATTCTGAATGGAATACTACTTTTAACGTAGGTTTATCACATGGCAATTCAACAAATGCAATGTACACAAATTTGTGGAGTTTAAATACCGATGACGAAGCTAGTGTAAAATACAAATTCAATGGGATTACAACCAATTCTATCTTAAGTTTCGATTACGTGATTGTTGATTATAGCTTGACAGCTCCTTATACTGCAACAGTTTTAGAAAAAGACAGTATCTGGTTTTCCGTTTCGACCGATTGTGGCGCTACTTACACCAAAGTTTACCAAATTGACAGCAATAATCATATTGTTACGGATCAGATGGCTCATGTTGAAATTCCACTTTCAGCCTTTGCAGGTCAACAGATTATGTTAAAAATTAATGGTCAATGGAATGTCGGTGATTATTTTCTCGACTTCGATAACATAGGAATTTATGAACCTATTTCAGTAAATATAGGAAACGACACCACTATTTGTGACGGCGCATCTTTAACCTTAGTTGCAGGAAATGATCCAAACAAACAATACTTATGGTCGAACTTAAATGGCGATACTCTTGGAACATCCATGAGTCTAACAGTTGACACATCAGCCACTTACATTGTAAAAGTAAGTTCAAGCGCAACTATTTTTGCAGTAGATTCAATCATCGTCAATGTTGTAGGTTTACCGGTTGTCAGCTTTTCAGGGCTCAACACAACTTATTGTGAAACTGAAGCAGCATCTTCCTTGACCGGATTACCAACAGGTGGAGTTTTCAGTGGCGCAGGTATTCTTGGTAATTCCTTCGATCCAGCTATTGCAGGCGCAGGAACTCATCAAATTGAATATACTTACACCGACAGCAATATGTGTTCTTCAAGCTCAACCCAGTCAGCACTTGTTGGTGGTTTATTTAACCTAACAACTACCACTGATCAGGCAATTTGCGAAGGACAATCTTTAGTTTTAGAAGCACATACAGATATTCTTAAAACTGATTTGATGTTCTCTGAATATATTGAAGGCAGCAGCAATAATAAAGCAATTGAACTTTATAACGGCACTTCTGACACCTTAAATCTCGACAACTACCGAATTGCACAAGCTACTAATGGCAATGGATGGCAATATTATCACAACTTTCCTGTAGGAGCAACTTTAGCACCCGGTGATGTTTGGGTAATAGTAACAAACCAAACAAGCTCAACCTTCTACGACACAGCTCAGGCTGATGAAGTATTAGCTTATCCTTCAGTAGTTCATCACAACGGAGATGATGCCAGAGGTCTTGAAAAAACCACTGACGGCGGTTCTACTTGGACTCTAATCGACATCATTGGAGACCCAAATAACGATCCGGGAACAGCTTGGTCGGTTGCCGGAGTTTCCAATGCAACTGCAAATTATACACTTATCAGAAAGATCTCAGTTGCAGGCCCTGACACAAGTTGGACAACAGTAGCCGGAACAGATTCCTTAAATTCTCAATATTTAGTTTATCCACAAAACTACTTCTCAAATTTAGGCACGCATGGAACAGGCATGTTGCCAGTCGTAAGCTACTTATGGTCAACATCTGAAACCACTTCAAGTATTACTGTCAACCCAACAACTAACACACAATACATTGTAACTGTTTCAGAAATCTGTTCTGTATCCGACACCATTAATATCACTGTGAATCCTAATCCGGTTGTTGCAATTTCGGCACCTGATACTAACTGCCGTGAGCACAATTTGACTCTTGATGCAACTTCAGGTTTCACCTCATACTTATGGTCAACCAACGACACAACAAACTCAATTATGATTGCTGCCGGAAGCCTTCCACTTGGAATTAATTCTTTCAGCGTTGTTGTTGAAAATACTTATGGCTGTTTTGGGTCTGATACTGTGATAGTTTTTATTGCTGATTGCTCTGAAATAGAAGATCCTACAAATCAATCTTCTTTCAGCGTTTATCCAAATCCCTCGAACGGTTTAATAAATATTGAATTCTCTATCAGTAACCTTGATGGACAACTTAGCATTTATAATACTGCCGGCAAATTGATGGAAAGTATTGAGATAACAAACGCAAAAGGCCTTCAAATTGACATGACCCGGTTTGCAAAAGGAGTTTACTACTTACAAATGCAAAGTCAGGATAATATCACTGTCAAAAAACTCATTATTCAATAGACACTCCTATTTTTTTATTCAATAAACACTCCTAAGTTTAGAAACCTCGGCTCCCAGCCGGGGTTTTCTTTTTATGATAACCCAACTTAATTGTGCATATCTCTTGCGAGATTAAGGTTTAATAGTAATTTTGCCCAGAAATTATTTCATTACAAAAGAAGCTCTTTTTTGAGAATTATTTCATCAGCAGAGGAGTTTCCATAAAGCAGCAAAATGTCAGTTAAAGCATTAATCATCAGCGATTATCGCGATTATCATACCAGCAGACCAGAAGCAAATGTCTTCATTGAGTTAGCCAAATTAGGCTTCGATATTCATATTATGACCTACGGTGATGCAAAATATGTTGAGGAATTTCAAGCAGTTGGAATCAAGGTTATAGACTTTCATCCACAGAAGAAAATGGATAAGTCAGAAATACAAACCATCCGTAACTATCTTATTGACAACAAAATAGATATACTTCACCTTTTTAACAGCAAGTCTATTGTAAATGGTATTCAAGCTGCAAAAGGAATTCCGGTAAAAGTTATTTTGTACCGAGGATATGCAGGTAATATAAACTGGTATGATCCAACAGCTTACAGCAAATTTCTTCATCCAAGAGTAGATAAGATTATATGCAATTCGATTGGGGTTGAGGAATATTTGCATAAGCAATTGTTTTTTAACAAAAAGAAAACGGTTACCATCAACAAAGGGCATGACCTTGAATGGTACAAGAATTATAAGCCGGTCGATTTGCGCGCAGAATTTAACATACCCGAAAAGGGCTTAGTTTTAGTAACCGTTGCGAATAATCGCCGCATGAAAGGTGTTCCTTATCTCTTGAAAGCAATGACTCTCCTACCCCAAAGTGCTGAAATTCACTTGATACTAATTGGACGCGACATGGACACGAAAGCAAACAGAAAGATTCTCAACAAAGAAGATATGGCAAAAAAAGTACATTTTGCCGGTTTTCGACCAGACGCTTTGAACCTTGTGGCCGGAGCTGATGCTTTTGTTCTTAGTTCCATTTTTGGTGAGTCCATCACAAAATCGGTAATCGAAGCCATGTCGCTTGGCGTTGCCCCCATCATCACCGATATTCCGGGAAATGTAGAATTAGTTGAACCCGGCAAAAGCGGAATTGTGGTGAAACGAAAAAATGCCATAGAGTTGAAAAATGCAATTATGGAACTTGATACCCATCGAAATCTTTGCAAAATATATGGGAAAGCAGCCCAGCAAAGAATTCATCTTGAGTTAAACACAAAGGCAACTATTCAAAAAACCAAAGAATTGTATTTGAGTTTAGTTTCAAATCACTCAAAACAAACAACTTAAGACTTCAATATTACCCACTTTCACTTCTACATTTTACTATTGCATTGATGTATTTAATAAATTGTTAACCCATCAAATACAGTTTGATAAAATATAGTTTAATCATTAATCACATTATGATTCTATCTTCGTATCACTGGTAAAATTTGCTGACTGACAAATCTTTACGCACGTTTTCACCGGAAAATTCTCTAAAACGCCATTTTTTACAGTTGAAAACTATCTTTATGAACAAGAAGATTATGCTCACCATACGTGAGGCTAATGCGTGCGACCATTCTTCGGTAACAAAACTTCGGGTAGATGGATATTTAAGTTCCGGTGAATTTAAAGTTTTAAACCATGATTTCTTGTCAGTCCAAAGAGGGCAAGTGTATTTGATTGAAACCGAAGGAAAAGTAATAGCAAGTTTGCAACAAGAAAGAATTTCGTCTTGTGAGATATTTACCGGCCTAACAAATACACATATTCCTGAAGATTTTCACTATTTCGAGACCATCTATCATAGCAAAGGTGTTACGGATTCGGCCTATCGAAACTTGGGACTTAACAGCCTTCTACGATTCCACTCACTATCCAAATACTCTCAACTCCAAAACATTAACTCATTTGCAAGCATCGTTTACGAAAAAGCACCACGACTGAACACCCTTAAAGAAATGGGCTATAAATTTAGACAAACACATCTAAAAAGCACCAAATACACTTCCCCTACCGGAAAGGTTTTTCTTACTTATTTGGAACGAAACCAGTTTAAAAAAGCAATCAAAAAACTGGATTCTCAGCTTGGCTCGCTGCATAAGAAATACCAAATAGAATTTATTGGATAGCAGTCTTGCTCGACAAAAAGATAAGATGAACATTGGACAGATGAGAAGGGTAGTTATCGGTATCTACCGAAACGTGAATTTTATAATCTGCCTTAAGTTCAATATTTTGCATATCAAAATTATAATACCCTCGTTGATGTTTCCCAAAATCATCTACCGACAAGTGTATCAAATATAAAGAAAACCAAAAAACCGAATTGTTATCAGCATCTTGAATAGAAAAAACCAATTTGGTAGGGTCATCCTCATCAAAACTATTATCTAATTCCAAACGAAAAAATTTTAGATTGGAGAAATTGGGAATTTCGGAAGCCGAAACAGATAATAAAAGCTGATTATCATTTTCAGAAACCGTCAAATCACTGATTTCAAAACGTTTAGCAATATCAAAGAGCTCAGGAACAATTTCGAACTTCCATAATAAACCTTTGAAGGCGGTATCCGTTTTTAGAAAAACTTTCTTATAGCCAAGCTTGTCCATACTATCCCAATGCAATATATAATGCTGATATTGATACAGTTGTACCATATTTACATAAACAAAAAAGGATGAAACTATCAATGAAGCAAGATAAACCCATATTTTTTGGCTATTCAACCAAATGCCAATCGGGATAAAAAACAACAAATAATAGTCGATATAAACTCGAAGTCCATAGCTACAGCCATAAAACCATGATTCCCAGGAAGAAAAAACGTAGGTAAGAAAACCAAAACCAAGCAACCAAAATAGAGCAATATTTACTTTTCTTTTTGCGAAAAAATAAAAAAGAGCCGGAAAAATAAAAAGTAAAATTGGAGTATAAACAAAAAGACCTTTTTTAAAACTGAAAAGAATATCGAAAAAATGTGGATTAAGAAAGTCAAATCCATAACCGGTATAACTGTAAACAAAAAAATCGCCGGTTTGAATAAAGTAAAGAAAAAACTGAATAAATGCGACAGAAAAGAACAAAAGCAGTCCAGTGGAAAGAACCAGCGGTTTATGAAAAGTTCTAATCAGAGATTCTTTCAGAGAGTTCAAGCCTTCGGCAAGAAATGGAAGAAAAGCAATTATTAAAAGGTTAACGGGACGAATTAAAAAGATAAGCCCAAGAGAAACACAAGCAAGTAAAAAGAATTTAGATTCTCCGTTTCGGAAGTATTTTAAAACGAAAAATACAAAAGCGTTGATCGCAAAGAATGAATAAACATGACTAAAGGAGGACTCCATTTGGGCATAGTAAGCTAAAGATGTAGCGAGCAATGCAAAGAAAGCCAAAAAGACACCCAAAATCTTCTTAAATCGGTATATATCAAAGACTTTAAGCATAAAGACAAGCCCCAATATTAGGTAAAACACAGCCGCCACAAAAACCATTTTCTGAAAAAACGGCTCGTAACCGGAAATGTTTTCATCGTTCTGATGTTGCGCTTTTGTTATTAAAAAGAATGGCATTTGTAGAAGAGCAACTCCGGCAGGATACCGATTGACCTTTGAATTTCTCCATTTGGCATAAACATCTATCTTATTAATTCTCTGATAAATAAGCGAATCAGAATCGACTTTTGCCAAACTGCGATTAAAATCTTTGTGAATAAAAATGGATGGAAGATAATCGTAATACCCCACACCATCTGCAACGATAACAGTATCAGCCCTACCAACATAGTTATTCAAAACAAAAAGGTAAAAAACAGCAATTAAAATAGCGAAACCAAAATTTTCAAACCTAATAAAAAATTGCTTAATTCTTGAAAAGTCCATCATCATAATATACCAATATCGAGCAAAGGTAGTAGAAATGGCCTTAGAAATAAAAAAAGGGGTAAAAATTTTTACCCCTTCAAAAAGAATAGTCAGACAATTATTTCGACATTTTCACATCAATGGTAAAACCCACTTCATCAGCGATCAGATAATCAGTTGGCACTCCAACCGTTCCTTCGGTGTTATAGGTCAAACCCCAATCTCTACGATCAACTATAAAATCTTCAGATTTGATAGAAACTTCATTATCGGCAACCATTATATTCGCCTTAAAAGTGATGGATTTAGTAACATCAAGAATAGTTAAATTACCCGTAATGCTCGAATTGTAATCACCTTCAGCAGCGGCAATGGCGGTAATTTCGAAAGTGGAAATTGGAAAAGTGGCAATTTTGAAAAAATCGTCGCTCTGAAGATGGGTGAGTAATTTTTGGGTCGTTTCGGCATCGTCCCCAAAATTTTCCACAGTAAAATTATTCATATCCATTACTACCTTAGCATTTACAACTTGGTTATTCTCAACCTTAATCAAAGCCTCCTTGATAAAGGCACGACCCCAACGCGGTTGAACGCCTGCCAGATGTGAAGCACGCCATGCAACATGACTTCCATCCATCACCTTTGAATACTCAACTACCTGATCTCCTGTGGCTTGCTCAACAGCCTGAGCATCTTGTGACTCCACTTTATTTCCACTATTTCCGCAAGATGCAAAAAGCATCGTGCCTGCTATCGCTAACATAAAAACTGTTTTTCTCATTTGTCATTTGTATTTAATTGTTAATAAAATTTCGTTCCATTAATGCATCGGTACTTCCATTAATAAAATTTTTGCTGCATCAATTATCTCTATCTCAACACTATCTGTTAGATAAACTCCTATTCCATCTCTTTTTTCCAATTCTATTTCCGTTATCCTTGCCTTACCTTCAATAACAAATAGATATATTCCGTTATCCACCTTATTTATCTTGTAGCTCTGTTTCTGACTTCCAGCAAAATCTCCAAGATAAAACCATGCATCCTGATGAATCCAAACACCTTGATTTTCCGGATTCGGTGAAACTACCAATCCAAACTTGTTTGATGTATCCAAATCGGAGATACTAATCTGCTGATATCGAGGCTTTACATTCCTTTTATCGGGGAAAAGCCAAATTTGCAAAAGGCTGCAGTCTTGATCTTGATTTGCGTTAAATTCACTATGCTGAATACCAGTGCCGGCACTCATCACTTGAATTTCGCCTTGTCGGATTATAGAAGAATTGCCCATGCTATCCTTGTGAGCGAGCGCTCCGGATAATGGAATGGTAATGATTTCCATATTATCGTGAGGATGTGTTCCAAAGCCCTTTCCACCGCTAATGATGTCATCGTTTAAAACTCGTAAAACTCCAAAACGAATTCGTTCAGGATTATAATAATCCGCAAAACTAAAACTATGATGGGTTTGTAACCAACCATGATTAAAATAACCCCTCGAATCTGCTTTATGAAGGAAAGTTTTCATTTTTCTACAATCTAAATAATCCGCCACAAAACTACTTAGATTAATTCTAAATAAATCTATGATTTATAGCATAAAAAGAGTAATTAACGATTTTTATAAAGAGGGGATCTAAAAATTAGATTTTTCGAGGCGGACAAAATTTTAATACCGCAGTTTACTATTGTAAATGAGGATATTAAAATTGAAGGCCAACGAAGAAAAAGCAATTTTTAGAAGTCCCGTAAAAGCAAAAAAGCCAGAGAAACCTCCGGCTTATGCTATAATGTTTAATCAAAGATTATTAAGGTCTAATTATGACGCATAACTGTAACTGTTCCTTGAGCTTTATCTTCCCTAAAATAAGTTCGATATTCCAAAATGTAATAATAAACTCCATCGGCAAGGTTGTCGGCATCCCAATCGTTTTTATAATGTTCGGTTCGATAAACGGCTTTACCCCAGCGATTATAAATTACCAACCGAGACCACTCTAATTTATCAATATTTTTAATGTAGAAAACCTCATTGGCGCCATCACCATTTGGCGTAATGACATTAGGAATTTCAATTTCATCAACAATTACCATGAGTTGACGGCTGACAGAATCTTTACAACCGTGATCGGTTTCGAGAAATAACCAAACCGTATAATTGCCCTCCATTCCGTATGTATGCGTTGGATTTGTGAGTGAACTAAAATTATCAACGGAATTCGGATCACCAAAATCCCAACTATAAATCATACCATTAGTTGACATATCAACAAAATTGATTGTAGGATCTTCAATAGTTACAACCGGAGGAGTTGGCTCAAAGAATGCAACAGGTTTTGGATAAACTGTGATAAGATGCGGTACAGAAAAACTACCTTTACATCCGTCCACAGTTTCAACCGAAAGAGATATATCAAAGATGCCGGCGGAGTAGGTATGAGTTGGATGCTGAACATTTAGTTGCGTACCATCCCCTAAGTCCCAATTCCAAGCAGCCATTATCGGATAAGACATATCCTGAAAATTCACTGTAAGTGGCTCACAACCATTAAAAATATCAGGTAAAAAACTCACCGATGGTTTTTGAGCAACTGTAACATTAATAGTATCAAAAACAGGGGGACAACCCGAAATATCAGAAACTTCAATCACGAACTGAGTTGTTTGAGCAGGAAAAGCACTAACATGAGTCCCATTAGGATTTGAAACAAGATTTGAAGGTTGCCAATTAATATTGTAAGGTGTAAGTCCGAAAGTTGGAATCACCTTCAACGAAGCGGTATCACTACAAACAAGAGTATCGGAAGAAGAATTCAAGGTAATAGGAACATAATCGTGAATTTCAATATCAATCGTATCAATTGTGCAAACGGAGGTTTGAATTTTAAAATGAAAATCTTCCACACCTTCAGTGGCGTAATCGACAAGAGGCTCAACAACCAAGCTACCGGTTTTACTTCCGGCAGGAACCGTTATATAATTTGGAACATAAGTAAAATCAGTTCCGTTGATGGCTGTTCCCCACATAGTGTCTATTGGAACTTGAAAAGGAACTGTAAGTTTTTTGGGAATTGTAGCTTTTAAAATGGCGTTATTACAACCTTCAAGTCCATAAGGATACGCACCGGCAACTGAAAACGAAGTTGAAATCTGCACAGCATTGGAGATAAAACTATTAGCTTCCAAAAAAACCCCTGAATCATAAGCTCCATCGCCAACATCAGCAACAGCTGCTTTAAAATGATAAGTCGAACATGGAACAACGAGAGCAAAGGCTGTCAACACTGTTGTCAAACCATCATATTCAATGGTTAGACCTCCTAAGTTATTATAATAATAGGTGCAATTCATACAAGGACCGGTGTTTGAAGTGCCATTATTAATATTATTGATGGAAACCGGAGTATTCGCAGTACCCGGGATAATTGCCATATTATGATTCAAATAGTTTCCGCCTGCCGGATTTGGACCTGAGATAAAAAAGCCAAATACATCATTAAAGGAGGAATTGGCAAATTCGGGATACTCGTCCGACGCAAAAACGTAACGAAATCTTAAAGTGTCGGCAATTGGCACAAAATCAAACTCCAAAACCGAAGCATCTTGAACGGTACCTGAAACCAAGTTGGCCAACTGAGGATCAGAGCCACCATTATTATTTGTGGTTATACTTCCTGAAGAATTTGGACCGGGAGCATTAGTAGCGCTGCCGCTGGTCATAACAATACCGCCAAGCAAACCTAAATTTGTGGTTCCACCATTTGTAAATTTACCAATGGCAGTTAAATCTCCAGTGTATGTAATATTACTCACCGTAACACCATAACCGATAAGTGTATTCTGCACTAATTGCTGAGGTGTAAAAGATTGATTTATATTCAATTGAGAATACCCGTGAATCGTAAAAACTATTAGAAAAAGTAATAAAAGTTGTTTCATCCGTAATTTCTTTCTGTAAATTATTTCAAATTAACGCTAACATTAGTAAATTCAAAACGAGTCAAGGGGGTTATATTTTTTGACTCGTTACTATAAAAGACTTTTTTGGTTATGTCGGTATCAGAAACACTGCCTGCAATAGTTTGGCCGGCATTAAGAGTAATGCTCACTTCATACTCGTTAGGCGAAGGCAGATTACAACCTCTACAATTATCACCATAATATAAGTCTAAGCGCCAACTAAGCTCCACTACCGAAGCATTGGTATTGGAATATTTAAAAAGCATAGCCTTCTCGCCATTGGGATTTTGATCAACAGACGCAGTTTTGGAATAAACTTCAACCCCGTCAAAGGTATTGTATAAAATCCATGATTGGTCAGAAGTAAAAGAAAAAGAAATAAAAACAACCAGTAAAATAAGAGAAAACTTGATTTTCATAATATGTTAAGATTTAATAGGTTTATTATGATTTGAGTTACAAAAATAACTTAATTGTGGTATCATAGACACAAATTTGCAAAAAAAGATTAATCAAGTTTTAATAAAATTAAGACCTAAAACACGTTGCAAATTTATTCTAAAATAATTTTTATCAATATGTTATGAATATAAGCAACATTTATTAATTTTGAGGTCTTGAAACGTAACCCACAGTAATAAACAACACCTATGCGAAAACTTATACTTACCCTGATATTTTCCATCATTGGAATTTGGGGCTTTTCACAAAGCAATCAGAATTTAACAAGCTCAGACACAGCTAATTATCCTTATTGGCAGGAAATGATGCAAGATAGAAGCATCAACTTTTATCAGACCCAAAGAGCGTTTAATCTTTACTGGGAAAATCGAACACCTGCCAAAGGAACCGGATATAAAGTATTCAAACGTTGGGAAAATTTTTGGATAAATAGGATTAATCCGGATGGTACTTTCCCGAGTCCGGACAGAGATGTCGTGGAATATCAACAATTCAACAGTAACCCCTCCAAAGGTTTGATGACATCCTCCGGTGGAAGTTGGACGGAATTAGGTCCAGTGGCATTACCCTACAATGGCACAGGTCAGCCAAACGGCTTGGGACGAGTAAACGCCATAGCTTTCCATCCGACAAATGCCAACATAATCTATGTTGGTGCCCCTTCAGGTGGTTTATGGAAAACATCTAATGGTGGCTCCACCTGGGCAAGTCTAACGGATGGATTACCAAGTCTTGGCGTATCTTCTATAATTATTGACCCTACAAACACAAATACTATTTATCTTGGCACAGGTGACCGCGATGGCGGTGATGCACCGGGAATTGGTGTTTACAAATCGATTGACGGAGGAGTTAATTGGTCGGTAGCTAATTCAGGCATGGGCAATCGCACTGTTAACCAAATGATTATGCACCCATCTAACAACAGCCTCATTTTAGCAGCCACTAGTGGAGGCGTTTATAAAACTGTTAATGCAGGTGTTTCTTGGACATTAGTAAGTACTGCTTCCAACTTTAAAGATATTGTTTTCAAACCCGGCGACCCAACTACAGTTTATGGAGCTGTCAATAATTACTTTTACAAATCAACCAATACAGGCGATTCATGGACAAACATTACAAGTGGGCTTCCAACATCAGGCAGATTTGTTATAGGAGTTAGCGCTGCAAACGCCAACTATGTTTATGTTGTTGTTGGCAATTCTAGTGGATTTGTTGGTGCTTATCGCTCAACAAATAGTGGAACCTCCTTTACTACTATGAGCACCTCACCTAATATCTTAGGTTATGAAGCAGATGGTAGCGGAAGTGCAAGTCAGGCATTTTATGATTTATGCATTGCTGTGGATCCGACAAACATCAACACCATTTATGTTGGCGGTATAAATATTTGGAAATCAACCAATGGCGGAACATCATGGACCATAAATGCGCATTGGGTTGGAACAAATGCGCCAAACATTCATGCCGACCAGCACTGGTTAGGTTTTAGTCCGGTAAATGGTCGTTTATATAACGGAAATGATGGAGGAGTGTATTATACCACCAATGGTGGAAGTTCATGGATTGATAACTCAAGTGGATTAGCAATAGCTCAAGTTTATCGAATTGGACAATCGGCTCTATCTAAAAATCAGGTAATTAATGGCTATCAAGACAATGGCACAGCTATTTATAAAAACGGTTCATGGAGCACTGAGATTGGAGGAGACGGAATGGAGTGCATTGTTGATTACACCGACACCAATTATCTATACGGAGCACTTTATTATGGAGATATTCGCCGATCCACCAATGGTGGCACCTATTTTTATGCAATAGCAGATAATGGTTTAAATGGCATTAATGAAAGTGGAGCTTGGGTTACGCCATACACACTAAATAGCAGCAATGCAAACATCATGTATATTGGTTATAAAAATGTTTGGCGAAGCACCAATGTAAAAACTTCCAGCACATCATCAATCGTATGGACTAAAATTTCAACTTTTGGCACATCCACAAATTTGAGCGACATTGAAAGTTCTCCGGCAGATGCAAACATTCTGTATGTCTCAAGAGGAAGTCAACTTTTTAGAACAGATAACGCTAACGCAACCACCCCAACATGGGCAACCTTATCTGCGTCAAATACCATTTCAGACATCAAAGCACACCCAACCAACAGCAATATTGTTTATATAACAGCCGGAACAAATATCTATAAATCAACAAATAAAGGCAGTTCATGGACATCAATTAAAGGTAATCTCCCAACTGTTTCGATGAATACTTTAATAATTGACAAAAATGCAAATGAAGGGATTTATGTAGGAACAGATGTAGGCGTTTTTTATAAAGACGCCACCATGACTAATTGGGTAAGTTTTTCGACCGGACTTCCTCCTGCTGCTGAAATTACGGAATTAGAAATTCATTACGCCACGAATGCACAAAACTCGGTAATACGAGCTGCCACTTATGGTAGGGGCTTGTGGTCATCCGACCTATATAGCAATCCCGCTATCCCACCGGTAGCAGATTTCAACGCCAGTTTAACAACCCCATGTTTAGGCCAATATATCACCTTCAATGATTTGTCAACTAATAGTCCAACTACATGGCAATGGACTTTTAGCCCCTCAACGATTACTTATGCTACCGGATCATCTGCAACATCGCAACATCCTGTTGTCAAATTTAATGCAGCCGGAAATTATACCGTTACACTCTATGCTTCAAACGCTTACGGCAACGATACTATAATAAAAACAGGATATATTAATGTCGGAACTCCATACACAGCACCTGTTACTGAAAACTTTGAGAGTTTCACCGTAGGAAATCCCGGTACTTTTGCAAATGGTTGGTCTTTTTCAAATACCGGCACTTTCAATTGGCGGGTAAACAATGGAGGAACCGCCACAGTTGCTTCCGGTCCAAATGCCGACCATACTACCGGAACCTCTAACGGAAAATATCTCTACACTGAAGCATCGAACCCTGCTGCGCAAGGAGAAATTGCCAATTTGATAAGCCCTTGCGTGTTGATTCCTTCATCAGCAACAAATTATCAACTTAGCTTCTGGTATCACATGTATGGCCAGGACATCACAGGATTGCACGTGGATATTTTTCATAACGGTAATTGGATAAACGACATTTATACACTCACCGGTCAGCAACAAACCAGTAATTCATCTTCGTGGTTAATGGCAAGCATACCGTTAGGATCTTATGCCGGAAATACGATTCAAATTCGTTTTAGGGTGATTCGTGGAAATAGCTTTGATGGCGACGTTGCCATTGATGATGTTTCCATAGGTTTGCCCGGAATTCCTGTTGCAAATTTCACAGCATCAACAACCTCCACATATACCGGAACCCCTGTAACTTTTGCGGATGCAAGTACCAACACCCCCACCTCGTGGAATTGGACCATTACTCCATCAACATTTAGTTATACATCAGGCACTTCCTCCTCCTCGCAAAATCCCGTTGTAGTTTTCAATAGTGGAGGCAGTTATACCATCAAATTAAAAGTAACAAATGCCGTTGGAAGCGATTCCCTTACCAAAACAAATTATATCAATATTAACGCAGGTTATACACTTCCCTTTACGGAAAACTTCCAGTCCTTTACAGTGGGCACACCAGGCAGCTTGAGCAATGGCTGGACAAGCCAATCCACAGGCAACTATCCGTGGACTGTAAACTCAGGCGGCACCCCATCCAATTATACCGGTCCTCTAAATGACCATACTTTAGGTACAAGTTCAGGCATTTACATGTTCACAGAAGCTTCCAGTGCTGGAACCGGAAATACTGCAATGCTGATAAGTCCAACGATAAATATGACATCGGTTAGCAACGCCGAGTTAAAATTTTGGTATCACATGCACGGAGCCTATATTTCGGCTCTTTATGTAGAAATTGAAGTTAACAGCACTTGGACTACCATTCAAACGATAACTGGACAACAACAAACTCAACAGACCGATCCATGGCTGCAAGCATCAATAAATTTGCAAGCCTACGCCGGTAATAATGTGCGTATTCGATTTAGAACTATTTCTAATGGAGATTATCGAAACGACATTGCCATTGACGATATTACTATTCAGCAAGTTACGCCACCAATAAATGATAATCCATGCGGAGCTCTATCGCTAACAGTTGGCACCAGTTGCAACCTTTCAACATTCACAAATGTAAACAGCACTCCAACGACCACAGTTCCAAATCCACCATGTGGAGGCTATAATGGACAAGATGTTTGGTTTAAATTCATAGCTCCTGCCTCAGGTTTTGCGGTTATTGATGCAGAGCAATCTACCGGAAGTTTTGCTGATGGCGCAATGGCTGTTTATAAAGGAAGCTGCACCAATCTGACCTATCTAAATTGTTCTGATGATTATAACGGCAATGGAAATATGCCAAATATTTCCTTAACCGGATTGACCAGCGGCGATACCATTTTTGTTCGGTTTTGGGAATATGGAGGAAACCTTACCGGCAATTTCCAACTTTGCGTTTATGAGCCACCTTATATTTCTATTACTCCCACTAATCAAATCGTATCTTCCTCACTTGGCTCTACAACATTTTCAGTTTCTTCCAATCAATATTGGACTGCTTCGGATAACGCCGGTTGGGTAGTGATTTCCCCAACATCATCTAATGGCTCCGGCACAATTACAGCAAACTATTCTGCAAATGCAGGTGCTGTCAGAACGGCCACAATCACTGTTACCAACGGATTAGGAATAACAAAAACAGCCACACTTACCCAACTGTCTAATGTTGTGGCTAACTTTAGCACAACATCGAACTATTTATGCCAAGGAACTTCAACGACTTTTACAAATACTTCTACCAATAATACCACAAACCAGTGGTTTATTAATGGTGCATTAACAAGTAGTTCTTCAAACCTCACTTACACTTTCAATGCAGCAGGCACTCATGTAGTCAAGTTATTAGTTTCTAACGGAACTAATTCCGACAGTATTTCCAAGATTTACTATGTTTCCACACCTCCATCAGCCTACGCAGGACAAGACACCACCTTATGCGCAACCGGAACAATTCAACTTAAGGCTGCATATTCCACAGGAGTTGTCGCATGCACCACAAACTGCTCAATGCCAACCTATTGTGCTTCCGCATCCCAAAACGATAATTTTGAATTTATTTCAAAAGTACAAATCGGAAGTTCGATTAATAGTAGTTCAAATGCCGGTGTGGGATATGAGAATTATTCCAGCTCAGTTTTCACTATACTTACCAAAGATTCAACAACTAATCTTTATGTGACCGGCTATATCAATGGAGCAACACCATATTTAGAATACGTAGATGCGTATATTGACTGGAATAGAAACGGAATTTTCGACGAGCCTTCTATTTCAATGGGTAGTGCCACATATACAGGAGCACATATTTTCACAGGAATCGTTACGGTACCGAATAATGCTGTTGTTGGAAAAACCATCATGCGAGTTATTTTAAAATACAATGGCTCCATAGCTTCTGGTTGCGAAAATAGTTATGGCTATGGCGAAACAGAGGACTACATGATAGAAATTGTTGACATTGGAGAAACCAACTATGCTTGGAGCGGTCCATCCTCTTTTTCAGCGAATAGTAGAGCTGCATCTTTAACCAATGTTACCACCTCCAACTCCGGCACTTATACTTTAACCGTAACAGATGGCTTTGGCTGTGCTGACACAGACCAAAAAACCGTAACTGTAATTGCTACACCAAACGTTACCTTCGCAACATTAAACCCTGTTTGCATTGGCAGTTCATCAATTACGCTAACCCAAGGCTCTCCATCCGGAGGAACATACTTCGGAACAGGCGTCTCCGGAAATCAGTTTAACCCGAACACTGCCGGCATTGGAACTCACACATTATATTATAGTTACACAAATTCCAATGGTTGTAGCGATACCGCAAGTCAAACTATTACGGTTAATCCATTACCAACCGTCACGCTAACAACTCCTACAAGTTCGTGTATTAATGGCAGCTTAATAACACTTTCTGGCGGGCTTCCATCGGGAGGCACTTATAGTGGTTTAGGAGTAAGTGGAGGAGTCTTCAATCCTGCTATTGCCGGATTAGGTAATAAAACCAT
>JAFGWF010000084.1 GCA_016937295.1 Bacteroidales bacterium | reverse complement strand
TAATTTGGCTGCGCCGTAATTGATGGTAATTTGGCTTCGCCGTAATTGATGGTAATTTGGCTGCGCCGTAAAGGATTGTAAAGGGCTGCGCCGGAAAGGGTGGGAAAGTGACTTCGCCGTAAGGGTTGGTAAAGTGCTTCGCGGAAAGGGTTGCCACATTTCCCCTCATCTCTATCTTCCCTTTTTATATCTTTGTTTCCGATTTATTTTAAACTTCAGCGACAACCTTATGCACAAAATCATCTTTCCACTTACCGATCCAATTTTGGTTTTTATGCTGGTGCTCTTTATTGTGCTCTTGATTCCTCTTCTGCTTCGCAAAACCGGAATCCCAACCATTATTGGTCTAATAATCAGTGGTATTTTTATTGGTCCTTTTGCTTTTAATCTCGTCAATCAAAACGACATCATTGAACTTTTTAGCAAGGTTGGACTTCTTTATATCATGTTTCTGGCGGGTCTCGAATTGGATTTTAGTGAGTTCAAAAAAAATAAATACCAAGCCTCTACCTTCGGGTTGTTTAACTTCTTTTTTCCATTTATTGCCGGTTATGCCTTAGGAGTCTATTTTTTTTATTTCGATATATTATCATCCACTCTATTAGGTATCATGTTGGCATCCAACACTTTAATTGCGTTTCCCTCCATTAGTAAACTTGGTTTGCAAAAAGCACCTTCCGTTACCACAGCCATCAGCGGAACGGTTATCGCCGACACTATTGTGTTGATTGTGTTAGCCTTCCTTACCTCAATTTTAAGCGCTGACTCAGGGCAGTTAAACATCCTTTATTTTTTGGGTTATTTTTCTCTCTTTACCTTATTTGTGTTTCTTGTTCTTCCAAAGCTTAGCTCTTGGTTTATTCGCAGGTTGGCCAACGATGGCGATTTACAGTTCTTATTCACCTTGGCCGTCCTTTTTGCGGTTTCATTTGCCAGTGAAATGGTTGGAGCAGAGCCAATTATAGGTGCCTTCTTTGCCGGTTTGGCCATGAACAAACTTGTGCCGTCATCTTCAACTTTGATGAATCGTATCGACTTTGTAGGAAATACCCTTTTTATCCCTTTTTTCCTTATAAGTGTCGGAATGTTAGTCAATCTGGAGATTTTGTTTCAAGGTTACCTGCCTTTGGTCTATGCAGTCATCCTCACTTTTGTTGCCGTTGCCGGAAAATGGTTTGCAGCAATTTTGACCCAACTACTCTTTAAGCAAAGCAAACATGAAACCCAAGTGCTTTTTGGACTGACCACCGCCCGCGCTGCCGCTACCCTTGCCATTGCAATGATTGGTTTGAAAAATGGACTGATTGACCAAGATTTGTTCAATGCAATCATCGTTTTAATATTGCTTACCTCGTTGTTTAGTAGCTATTTAACCGAACGATACGGTAAAAAACTTTTAATCGAAGAGGATTTAAAAATCCGAACTGCCGATTTAATCAACACCAATCGAATACTCATACCTATCGGAAACCCGGAAAATGCAAAAAACCTGATGGATTTGGCTCTTCTTCTACACAATCCCAAAGATAAAGAACCTCTTTTCCCATTAGCCGTTATTCCCGATGATAAGGATGCACGTGATCGGTTGGCCCAAAACAAATCGGCAATGGAGAAAGTCGTCAAGCAGGCAGGAGCTACCGGTGTCTTGATTCAGGCGGTTACAAGAGTCGATCTTAATGTGCCATCAGCCATCAGTCGTGCTGTCAAGGAGTTAGAAATCAGCGATGTGTTGATAGGGTGGAGTGGTCGGGCTTCCAAAGAAATCAGCAAGATTTTTGGCAATATGTTAGAAACCATTTTGGACTCTACCTGCTCCAATATCATTGTTTCTCACCTTGTTAAGCCAATTAACATCACCCAAAAGATGCACATCGTTTTGCCTGAAAATGCAGAGAAGGAACCCGGTTTTGCACATTGGCTCAGCTTGATTATGAGCTTATGCCGTCAGTTGAGCTGCAATATTTTGGTTTATAGTAGCGAAAACACCCTGAATGAAACAAAAGCCATCCTTTCAAAACGCATGAAAGGAATATCAATTCAATATAAAACTATTCTTGGATGGCCTCAGTTTGAGGACGGAAGCATCGGAAATGATACCAATCTTTATGTTATTATCAATTCTCGTAACCACACCATTTCCTTCGACCCGAAATTTTATAAACTGACCTACAAACTGCCAAAAATCTTTGAAAATAATAATGTATTGAATATTTATCCACCGCATAAGGTTTAGGATGAAGCCACCGAAAGACAAATCCCGAAGCGATGACATTATTATGGTTCAGCAAACCGATAACAGATAACCAACAACCGAAGACAGAAGTCAGAAATCTGTGTTAATCCGTTGTATCTGTGTTATCTGTGTGCCATTGATTTTTAAGCATATAGTTTTTTGCAGGGCGCAGAGAGCGTGGCGCATAGAGTAGGGAGCAGAAAGTAGCACGAACCTTGAACCTTAAACCTCCGAATCCGCTCATCAACTTAGCTTTGGTAAAGGAGATTCGCGAAGGAGAAATAATCGCATTATCACTCCTTCACAAATTTCCCAACAAACCTTTGCCCTTTGGCGGTGAGACCTTCGAGGAGATAGATGCCTGAAGGTAAATGACCAACATCAATTTGAGTAGCTATTTCGTTCATATCTTGACTAAAAACTACTCTTCCCTGCATATCAAAAAGTTGAATGAGTTCGATAGTTTCGTTTTGGGTTGTTAAAGATATATTGAGCAAATCAGTTGTAGGATTCGGGAAGACTCTTACCAATGATTCAGGTTTCGTTATATTTTTAACCCAACTTGTATTTCCGAAAGGCCCAATTTTTATGATTACAATATCTCGGTTCATGTTTGGGTTGGAATAATATTCGTACGATGTGGCTGATAAAAGACATCCTCCATCCGAAGTTTCTATCATCGATTGCAGTAAATAATACTTATTATCACCGATCAAAGTATCAAATAATATATTCAAACTATCATCCATTTTTAAAAGTCGTATCCATGATCTGGCACCAAACCCTCCAAAATGTAAATTGTATTTATTAGCATTAAAGGTAGATGCAATAAAGAAAGTAGAATCACCTTTTGAACTATATTGGTAAGTCGGAACCACCTGATGAGTATCAAAAGGCTCAATAGTAATTGAATCTGTAGTTTGAAATGTATTGGAAAAGCGAACTAAACAAAAACGATAAATGGATCCGCTAAATTGTGAACGCATGGATAAAAATAGGGACGATGAATCCGGATAGGACTTAATAAAATAAAACCTTTTATAAAAATCAACTGGTAAATTGATAAAGGTATCTAATTCTAAAGAATCGCCCAAGATTACAGCACTGGTTAATGAAAGGGAATTATAGGTACTAATAAAGGCAACCCGCGAATCACCATAAGATTTTGAGAAATACTCTAAATTCATTCCTGTTGAAATTGCTGTAATCTCTTTTTTATTCGTAATATTAAAGAGGGTATCCATTTCATATAGCCATATTCTGTTTCTTAAATTGACTCCTGACAAATAACACCTTGTATTCACTGAAAAATAGAAAGCATTATCCATGAACCGACATTGAATTCGAGTAATACCATTTGTATCCAAAAGATAATCCGCTTGCCTAAACAATATGTTCAAATCATCATCAAAAACATAGATTATTAATGAATCTTTTAGAGGAGCAAATCGTTGCTGTTTCATTCCTAAAGCAAGATATTTATTATCGTACCTTACTACTTCAATCAATGAAATGTAGAACATTGTATCTTGTATTGTAACTGTTTTTAGTACGTTCCCCATCGAATCAAGTTTAATTGCAATACCACTGATGTCGGTTGAGCCACTTCCAAAAAAACGTTGACCAACCGCGATATAATCCCGATTTGGTGTTTCACATAAGGAAGTAATTGATTGATCGTAAGGATAGGAAATTGATGTTTCGAATTCCATATTTTGGCCAAATAATGAAATCCCTATAGAACTTAATAGAATTAAAATGAATGTATTATGCATTGGTATTACAATTTAAAACTTATCGGAAATCAGTTGAACTCGAATCTATGTAAGTTTTGTGATTCATGGAAACCAAAGATAGTAATTTTTTAAAATGCAAAGAAATAAATGAAAAATTATCGCATTTTCAAATTAATACATTAGTCAATCCTCCGTCCTTTGTCCACCTCCTTTTCAAAGAAGGACAGGGCTTCTTCAATCAATACGAGCGTTGTATTAATAAGCAGGGATTTTCATTACCGCTCTCGACCACTATACGGGAACCACATTTTCAAATTTTTTCATCATTTCCCTCATCTGTTCAATTCCAATATTTAACAGTTTTATTTTTGACATAATTATTATTTTATATCTTTGCGCCCTCGTTCAGTTATGTGGAAAGATTTGATTGATTGCAACCACAGGAAAAAATGCTAAAACAAAGCTCCTATCAATCAACCATTTTCCCGCTATTTTTTATTGTTAACGATGTTTTTACATCTATAATTAATCTTTTAAAACAAGAAATATGGGATATTTATTTACCTCAGAATCCGTTTCTGAAGGTCATCCGGACAAAGTTTCCGATCAAATTTCTGACGCTCTGTTAGATAATTTTCTGGCTTACGACCCTCAAAGTAAAGTGGCCATCGAAACTCTCGTAACCACCGGTCAGGTAGTTGTTGCAGGTGAAGTGCATTCCTCAACTTATGTTGATGTGCAAACCATTGTTCGCAACGTAATCAAAGAAATCGGTTATACCAAAGCCGAGTACATGTTTGAAAGCAATTCGTGTGGTATCTTATCAGCCATACACGAGCAGTCGGGCGACATCCGACAAGGTGTGGAAAAAGCCGACAAATACGACCAAGGTGCCGGCGACCAAGGGATGATGTTTGGCTACGCCTCCAACGAAACTGCCAACTTTATGCCTCTGCCTATGGAATTGGCTCATTTGCTCGTTTACGAACTTGCCCAAATTCGCAAGGAAGGAAAACTTATGCTCTATTTGCGCCCCGACTCCAAATCACAAGTTACCATCGAATACGGTGACGACAATAAACCGATGAAAATTAACACTATCGTAGTTTCTACCCAACACGATGACTTTGATGAGGACGAGGCAATGCTGGCCAAAATTAAGGAAGATGTTATCCAAATCCTTATCCCTCGCGTCAAGGCACAATTGCCTGCTCATGTTCAAGTCCTTTTCACTCCTGACATCATCTATCACGTTAATCCTACCGGAAAATTCGTGATTGGCGGTCCTCACGGCGACACCGGCCTCACCGGAAGAAAAATTATTGTGGACACCTACGGCGGAAAAGGTGCTCATGGTGGCGGAGCATTTTCAGGAAAAGACCCATCGAAAGTAGATCGCTCGGCTGCTTATGCCGCCCGTCATATTGCTAAAAACTTGGTGGCTGCCGGTTTAGCCGAAGAAGTGTTGGTGCAAGTGGCTTATGCTATCGGTGTGGCTCGCCCGATGAATATTTTTATCAATACCTATGGCACTGCTAAGGTGAAAATGTCTGATGGCCAGATTGCCGAAATTGTGGACAAAGTGTTCGATATGCGCCCTGCTGCCATTGAGGAACGCCTCAAACTTCGCAACCCAATCTACCGTGAATCAGCAGCTTATGGTCACATGGGTCGCGATTATCGCTCCGTGAAAAAAACCTTCCATTCCGACTATCTCGGCAACAAAGAATTGGAAGTGGAACTCTTCACTTGGGAGAAACTCGATTATGTTGATAAGGTGAAACAAGCTTTTAACATATAGCCAATCGACAAACAAACAAACATTAGAACCCTGCAGATTTCTGTGGGGTTTTGTTTTTGTCCAAATGACCTTTCCATCGGCATCGTAGTTTTAACTAATTTTGCCTCACCAAATCAATTATGAATCGGATGAATTATTTTTCCAATAAAAAGAAGATTGTTAACGACCCTGTTCACGGCTTTATCTCTATCTCCCATAATTTGCTCCACGACATTATCGAACATCCCTATTTTCAGCGATTGCGCCGCATAAAACAATTGGGCTTGACGCATTTGGTTTATCCCGGAGCAATGCACACCCGCTTTCATCATGCCCTTGGTGCTATGTTTTTGATGGATGAAGCGCTTAAAATTCTTCGCCAAAAAAAGATTGATATTTCGTCCAAAGAAATCAAAGCTGCCAAAGCTGCTATCTTGATGCACGATATCGGTCACGGGCCTTTCAGTCACGCTCTTGAACATTCCATTGTCAGCAAGATTACGCACGAAGAAATTTCCCTGCTCTTTATGCAGCGCCTTAATCAGCTTTTTGAAGGAAAACTTTCGGATTCTATTCAGATTTTTAACGGTGAATATCCTAAGAAATTTCTATCGCAATTAATTGCCGGTCAGTTAGATGTGGATAGATTGGATTACTTGCGCCGCGATAGTTTTTATACCGGCGTTTCCGAAGGCGTGATTGGAACCCAACGAATCCTTAAAATGCTCCTTGTTGTTGACGATCAATTGGCGGTGGAACAAAAAGCAATCTATTCCATCGATCATTTTCTAAATTCCCGAAGAATTATGTATTGGCAGGTTTATTTGCATAAAACGGTACTTTCCGCCGAATTTACCTTAATAAATATCCTAAAACTTGCGCGCCGATTAGTGCAGTCGGGAAAACCACTTTTTGCTACTCCGGCCTTGGATTTTTTTCTTAAAAACGAAATTGCAAAAGATGATTTTTTAAGCCACGACGAACCTCTTCAACGTTTTGCTCAATTAGACGATTTCGATATTCTCTCGGCAATAAAAGTGTGGACACAGGATTCTAATCCAACTTTGGCGGATTTATGCAACCGTATTATCCATCGCAAATTGCTGAAAATTGAGCTTAGCGACAATCCTTTTCCTCAAGACCGCATAGATGTTTTGAAAGATAATCTGGAATCGGTTATTGGGTTCTCTACCGAACATCCCGAGTTCTATGTTTTTAGCGGGATAACTGAAAATCAGACTTATAACAACGGTAAAGATTCTATTAAATTCCTGCTGAAAAATGGCTCATTGGTCGATTTATCCGAAGTTTCAGACCAGTGGAAAACCGACAATGGTCAACTGTTTAGCAGAAAATACTACCTGTGTTATCCGGTTTAGAACCGCCTTTCCAGTTTTCGCTATACGTGTTTTTCAGCATGATACGAGGAGCGAACTAAGGGGCCGCTTTCCACAAAACGGAATCCTTTCTTCAGCCCGATTTCCTCATATTCTTTAAACTTGTCGGGATGTACAAATTCCAATATGGGTAAATGATTCGGTGAAGGTCGAAGATATTGCCCGATGGTCATCACTTCAACGCCAACCGACCGCAAATCGTCCATAGTTTGTATCACTTCCTCTTCCGTTTCTCCAATGCCAAGCATTATGCCCGATTTTGCTCTTGCATTCGACTTAGCAATTATGCTCAAAACCTTCAAACTGACATCGTATTTTGCTTTGCTGCGAACTTGTGGTGTTAGTCGGCGAGAAGTTTCTAAATTATGGGAAACCACTTCCGGTCCGGCCTCTATCACTTTCATTATCAACTCTTCACGGCCATCGAAGTCGGGTATCAATGCCTCAATCGTAACGTGGGGCATTCGGTTTTTAATGGCTCGGATAGTCATTGCCCAAACTTCTGCGCCGCCGTCTTCCAAGTCGTCACGGTCAACGGAGGTGAGCACACAGTGCTTTATTCCCATTTTTTCTACGGCATCTGCAACTCGCTTTGGCTCAGCAAAATCAACCGGCAACGGTTTGCCTGTGGCTACATCACAAAACTTGCAAGCTCTGGTGCATATATCTCCAAGAATCATAAAAGTAGCTGTGCCCGCATTCCAACACTCGCCCATATTCGGACAATTGCCACTTGTGCAGATGGTGTGCAGCTTGTTTTGGTCAACAATCGATTTTAGGTTGATATATGTTTTGCCCTTTGGTAAAGGACTTTTCATCCATTTGGGCTTTCTAATGATTTCTTCTTTGTGCATATCTAATCGAAATTTAAATCAAATATTTTTATAAATTTATGCAAAACAATTTTCTTGACTGCTTCAAAATCAATAGCTTGTCCTAGTTCTTTTGATAAGGAAGTTACGCCTTTATCCACAAAGCCACAAGGATTGATATAGTTGAAATAGTTTAAATCGGTGTTGATATTAAAAGCAAATCCGTGCATGGTGATAAAGCGGCTGGCTTTAACGCCAATAGCGCAAATCTTTCGAGCGGAAGGTTTTTCCGCGTCCAACCAAACGCCGGTGGCTCCTTCAAGCCTTGAAGCTTCTATTTGATACTCGGCAAGTGATTGAATAACAACTTCTTCTAAACGGTGAACATACTCTTTGATGCCGATTTTTAAGGTTTGAATGTCGAATATTGGATAAGCAACCAACTGACCGGGGCCATGATAGGTAATGTCGCCGCCTCGGTCGATATGAAAAAAACTTGCCCCGTATTTCGCCAATTCTTTTTCGTTGATTAGCAGATTTGAATCGTTGCCACTCTTCCCAAGTGTGTAAACATGTGGATGCTCACAAAATAATAACTCATGGGTGATAGAATATGTTGGTTGCATCTTTTTACTTTGCAACATTTCATTGAAAATTCCTTGTTGAAATTTCCACGCTTCGCCAAATTCAATCTGTCCCAAATCTTTAAAAACAGCTTTTTGCATAGTCAAGATTTTGATTTGCAAAAGTACATTTTTGACCTAAACGAAACTTCACGCATTGTTTACAATTGTTAATTTTAAGCCATGTTATTTATCAATTCCGGGCAATGACTTGACTCTTAAGGATAAAAATTGCTGTACACAAAAGTTAATTTTTAATTAAGAGTAAAAGCAAAAAATTAACTCTGAATTAATTTTCATGGTGTGTAAGGTGAATACTTTTGCAATCGAAATAGTTTTATGCTCAATTCAATTAAATTTTATTTGATATGTATAAAACTATATATCTTTGTTTATGCATTTGGAAATAACAAACTTATTGGTAACTAAATTTTATTTTTTATGAAAAGTCAATTACTTAAATTGGTGATTGTTGTGTTAATGGTGTTTGTTGGAACATCGTACAGCTTTGCGCAGGGCAAAATCACCGGAAAAATTAAAGACGCACAAACAGGTGAAAACTTGATTGGTGCCGCAGTGAAAATCAAAGGAACCACTAAAGGTGCCATTAGTGATGAGAGCGGATTTTTTTCGCTCACTTCTGATGCCGGTTCCGTAACCATTGAAATCTCATATATTGGTTATGAGTCTGTTTCAAAATCGGTTACAGTCCAAAACGGACAAGATGTGCGTTTGGGAAATTTAAAACTTACTCCAAGCAGTTTTGGTCTTGGTGGTATCAACATTATCGCTGACCGTGCGCGCGAGCGTGAGACTCCGGTGGCATTCAGCAATGTTGACAAAAAACAATTGCAACTTCAGTTGGGCTCGCAAGACCTTCCTTTGGTTATGAACAGCACCCCTTCGGTTTATGCTTCTGCTAATGGCGGTGGCTCCGGTGATGCTCGTATCAATGTTCGTGGTTTCGACCAACGTAACGTGGCCATTATGATTAATGGTGTGCCGGTGAACGACATGGAAAATGGTTGGGTTTACTGGTCAAACTGGGACGGTATTGCCGACGCTACTTCCTCAATCCAGATGCAACGTGGTTTGAGCGCCGTTAACCTTGCAACTCCTTCTATTGGAGGTACCATGAACATCATCACTTCTCCTGCTGAAAATGAAGCCGGTGTCTCCGGAAAATTTGAGTATGGTAGTGGTAATTTTATGAAGTCCACCATCACCGGTCATACCGGATTGATTAATAACAAATATGCCGTTAGTGCCGCAGTTGTTCGTAAAGTAGGCGAAGGCGTAGTTGACGGTACTTGGACTGATGCTTGGGCTTATTATTTTGGTGCAAGCTATAATATCAACAAAAATCACCGCTTAGAGGTTTATGCTCTTGGAGCTCCTCAACGTCACGGTCAAAATACCTACAAACAAAACGTTGCTGCTTATAGCCACGACTATGCTAAAGAAATTGGTGCTGACTCTGCTACCACCAAATTCAAAGAATCTGAAAGTGGTCGTTTATACAACGAAAACTGGTCAAACGTTAGCTCTTCTTATGAAGGTAAGCAGTGGTGGAACGGAAAAGAACGTGAGCGTCATGCGACTGACTTTATCAACGAAAGAGAAAACTACTACCATAAACCAATCGCCAACTTAAACTGGTATGCTCAGTGGAGTCCAAAAGTTACTCAGTTTACTACTGTTTATTATTCCGGTGGTACAGGTGGTGGATCAGGTACTTTAGATACTTATGATGCAACCGGAAAAATAAAATTAGGAGGAATTAAATGGGATTACGCTTCTGAACCTACTCGTATCATTGATTATGACAAAACTATTGCTAATAATTCAACCACAGATACTGCATGGGGGATTCTTCGTAATAGCACCAACAATCAATGGACTATCGGCGCTATTTCACGCGTGAAATTTGATATTTCTGATAACTTCAAAACTCAGATTGGTGTGGACTGGCGTACTGCTCAAATCGAGCATTTTCGTGAAGTTCGTGACCTTCTTGGTGGAAAATTCTTTTGGAGTCCTTATAATGAATTTGAATCCGGTGAGCAATACAATAAAAAATTAGGGGATAAAATTGATTATTGGAATACTAATACGGTTGATTGGTTAGGTTTCTTTGGTCAAGGTGAATATACAATGGAAAAGGTAACTGCTTATGCAACCGTAGGTTATAGCCGTATTAAATATACATTCACCGATCATTTTCATAAAAACGCTGACGGAACCGGCGAACTTTTCACCGAATCTGACTGGATTAGCAGTTTCCAAGTTAAAGGTGGTCTTTCTTATCGCCCAACCGAGCAACTTTCAATTTATGGTAACTATGGTTACGTGCAAAAAGTGCCAATCTTCGATAACGTAATCGACGATGGAAGCGGTGTATTATCCGCCGATCCTAATAACGAAGTTTTCAACTCTTTCGAAATAGGAGAAAACTATACATCTAACGATGGTAGCTTCAAACTTAATGTGAACTATTATTATACGAAATGGACTGATAGAGCTTATACCAAATCTTATATCCTCGAAGATGGAACTGAAGGTATTATCTTTATTAAAGGAGTTAACCAATTACACCAAGGTATCGAAGTAGAAGCTAAACAAAGACTTAATCCAATCGTAGGTTTTGGTGCTATCGTCTCAACCGGAAACTGGACTTATACAAATGATGTTACTGGAAGATATACAGATTACAAAGGTGGTACTGCCAACGATGTTGACTATAATTTCTATATCAAAGGTTTGAAAGTGGGTGATGCTCCTCAGACTCAAATGGCTTTCTGGGTTGATTTATATCCTGTTAAAGGTCTTCAATTACAAGGTATCTACCGTTATAATACCAATTTCTATGCTAATTGGGATCCATTTAGCCGTACTAACCCTAACGACCGTTTGCAAGTGTGGGAAGTGCCCTCTTATGGTTTGCTTGATTTCCATGCCAATTATATTTTACCGCTTAAAGGTAGAGTTGGCTTAGAAGTTTTTGCTCACGTTTTCAATATCCTTGACGAACTGTATATCTCCGATGCTACTGACAACAGTAGGTATAACGGATTTTATGGTGCTGATAATCAGTTTAGTCACACTGCCAATAGCGCTGAAGTATATGTGGGTTTACCACGAACTTTCAACCTTGGTTTGAGGGTTTCATTCAAATAATCTTCTTTTATCTTTTTAAAAAGGAGTCCCTTTTCGGGACTCCTTTTTTTTCATAAAAAAATCCCATATTTGCATCGTGAAATGTCGTTTTAAAATACTATTCATTCTGTTTTTTCTTACCCCGCAATTTTCATTACACGCTGGTGATTTTGAAGATTATACGTGGTGGAACAAAACCCATAACTATGATGGCGTCTCTCCATGGACGAGTTATTTGAAAACATCCGCTGCATGGTTTGGTCCCAACGCAATGGCACCTCCTTCTTTGAATAAAGCGCTGATTAATAATCAGTTTAGGCTCGAACTCCGTCCCGAATTTCATTATTCTAAAGGAGACCAAACTGTTGACCTTTTCACTTCGCTTCATATTCCTTTAGCCAAAAATGTCGATTTTCATATTCATATTGTGCCCGTCGAATATTTTCAGTTGGATTCGGCTACGCGTCATCAGCGATATGTGCGCCATATTGATGCTTCCGGAGTGGAGGGTGGTGACTTTTGGTTTGGAACGAACTTCCAAATTTTCAATGAAAAAAAACACGGGATAGATGTTTTAGCCTCAGCTTATTTCAAAACGGCCTCCGGAACCGGCCTAGAATATGCCCGATTTACCGATGCTCCGGGCTATTATTTGTCTTTCTCCTTTGGAAAATATGTTGGCCGAAATTTGCAAAAAGACAACCGCCCATTCCGTTTTTATGGACATCTTGGATTTTTTGCCTACCAAACTTGGGACTTCTTGCATAATCAGAACGATTGTGTGCTTTACGGTGCAGGTGTCCAATGGAAAAATGCTGGTATTCAGGCACATCTCGAATGGAATGGTTATCTTGGCTACCTCAATAATGGTGATCGGCCATCTGTTTTGAATTTTAAACTTGGCACTAATAATCGAATTGTAAACTATCATCTCACCCTTCAAAATGGAATTCACGATTACGAATATTTTACAATGGGTATTGGTGTTTCGGTTCATTTCGGTAAACCGATTTCCAACTAATTTTTTGAAAGAAACTTCACAATTGAGAAAAAATTCTCATCTTTGTAACGTTTAAACAACTATTTATGCAGTCTATTGAACAATTACAAAACAAGGTTGTAGAACTCTTCAATAATTTGCAAATCGACCGCAATCCGGAGAATTTGTATCAACCAATTGATTATGCCATGTCGCAAGGCGGAAAACGTTTAAGGCCGCTGATGGTGCTTCTTGGTAATCAGCTTTTCGATGGTCGTGTTGAAGATGCTATGCCTGCCGCCCTCGGTATCGAAATTTTCCATAACTTTACCCTGCTTCACGATGATATTATGGACAATGCCCCTATAAGACGTGGATTTCCAACCGTTTTTAAAAAATATGGCCCAAATACCGCCATCCTCTCGGGTGATACTATGTTTGTGATTGCTTATGAACATATTTGCCGATCGCATCCTGATATTTTGGTGGATATTCTTCATCTGTTCAACAAAACGGCTCGCGAAGTTTGCGAAGGTCAACAGCTTGATATGGATTTTGAAACTCGTAGCCATGTAGGCATCGACGATTATATCGAGATGATTCGACTAAAAACAGCCGTTCT
>JAFGWF010000008.1 GCA_016937295.1 Bacteroidales bacterium | reverse complement strand
TGTGCTGCCCGTTTTTGCTGCAACAATTGTTGGGATTGTGTTGCTGAATAGTTTAGCCCCAATCTATATTTTGTCGCGGTTTAACATTACCGATTTTCTTTCGGCGGGTAGAAAACGGACCGGCAAACAACTCGGGAGACAAGCAATGCTTACTTTCCAGCTTACCGTTTCTATTGCTTTGATTGCAGTGGTAATGCTCATTTTCAAACAACTTCAGTATGTAAAACACTACGATCTTGGTTTTGACGAGGAGCACCTTGTGCGAATAGAAATTCCTTTTTTGTTTGAGAACAAGGAAACGCTGAAAAACGAAGTCGCCAAGCTTCCTTTTGTTACAAACAGCGCTTTGAGCAACGGTTATCCGGGCAATATTAATATGAGCATGGGTAGCGGAGTGGAAGGCGATGAATTTATGGTAAACTGCATTTACGTTGCTGATGATTTTCTTGAAACCATTGGGATACAATTGCTCGATGGACGAAACTTCCTTTCCGGCGATAAAGACCAGGCATGTTTGATGAATGAAGCTGCCATCAAACGTTTTGGCTGGGACAACCTGGAAGGTAAAAAGTATAAAAATGGGAGAGAAGGAGGTTACGATGTTATTGGGAAAGTCAGCAATTTTAATGTCGAATCGTTGCACTCGGCGTTAACGCCAGTGGCTTTGCTTTACGACCCCGAACGCCAGTTTAACACACTTTCGTTACGTTTAATGCCCGGAAATATTGGACAACAAATGGACCAGCTACGAAAAACCTGGCTTACCTTGCTGCCCGACGATCCTATGGAATTTACCTTTTACAACGATCAGTTTCAGTCCATGTATGTAAAAGAAGACAAGTTGGCCAAATCCATCACTTTCTTTTCGATTATTGCCATTGTTCTCACTTGCATGGGAATTCTTGGGCAGATATTTTTAATCAGCTTAAACCGTACAAAAGAGATAGGTGTACGCAAAGTAAACGGCGCCAAAATATCTGAAATACTGGTAATGCTCAACAAGGATTTTGTGATTTGGGTGGCAGCTGCTTTCGTAATTGCCACACCCGTTGCATACTACGCCATGAACAAATGGCTCGAAAACTTTGCCTACAAAACAACACTCAGTTGGTGGATTTTTGCTTTGGCTGGTTTGCTGGCGTTGGGAATTGCTTTGCTGACGGTGAGCTGGCAGAGTTGGCGGGCAGCTACAAGAAACCCGGTGGAAGCGCTGAGATATGAGTGATTTACTTAAGAGAAGTTCTTGTTTGAGCAAAAAATTACAACCAAATGATAGTTAAAGAGTTTTTCAGAAAATTGTATCGAAAACCATTAAACCCACTTATTAATATTGTGGGTTTGTCGTTGAGCCTTGCAACGGTTATTTTTCTTGCAGCTTATAGTTATAGTGAGCTGACTGTGGATAAGTTCCATAAAAACGGGGAAAACATTTTTCTGCTTACCCAAAGTGTTGAAGGGGCAGGAATGGTCGATATTCTTCCTTATGTGTTAAAAGAGGAATTAGCCGGTATTCCTGATGTCGTTTCATCTATTCGTGTTAGGGAACAATCAAAAACAAGCTATCAGGTGGGTACAAATTCGCCGGCAATTTCTGACCGTCGTTTTGTTGACGATACATTCTTCGATTTCTTTTCGTATAAAGCTGTATATGGAGATTTAAGAACAGCGCTAAAAAATCCAATGTCGCTGGTTTTATCTTCCGACGAGGCACTTAAACTTTTTGGTAACAGAAATCCGGTTGGTGAAATTGTAAAAATGGATGATGAACATTTATTGACTG
The DNA here is from genome assembly GCA_016937295.1 of Bacteroidales bacterium. Taxonomy (GTDB): domain Bacteria; phylum Bacteroidota; class Bacteroidia; order Bacteroidales; family UBA1556; genus UBA6267. Next base: position 3,444 of record JAFGWF010000008.1, on the reverse strand, counting down.
TTACCGCTGTCGTTGAAAAGCCCAAACAAAAATCATCATTCTATTTTAAGTCGATTATTCCCTTAGCAAGCTTTTACGTATTAAATCCTGATGAAAAATTAGAACTAACCAAATGGGGTTCTTCGTATTATCAAATACTTATTGAATTACGTCCGGAAAGTAATATTTCAACTATTGAAAAAGCCGTAGCAGCTTTATATCCAAATAATTTAAACAAATCCGAAATCGTAAAATGCATTCCGCTGGCTAACATTTATTCAGATTATATTGCTCCTGGTAGCAAAATAAATATAATCGTATTATTGTCTGTGGCTTTCTTAGTGTTGTTAATTGCAACCATAAACTATTTAACCTTGTCGTTCACACAGTTTACAAACAAACTGAAGCAGACAGCCATAAAATCGATTATTGGCGCTAACAGGTGGTATTTATTAAGATATTATTTGTTGGAGTCTTTTGTTATCTACATACTGTCGCTTGCAGTTGCTTACATTCTTTTAATGGTGTTTACAAACCCTATAAAACAGTACACCGATATCGATTTTAATTCCGATATATTTTATTCACCCCTTGTTATACTTTCTGTTATAAGTATTTGTGTTGCATTAAGTTTAATTTCCACAGTTATTCCTGCAATAAAACTAAATCTGAAATCGATTCTGGAGAATGTTAAAAGCAATAAATCCAAACAGTTAAGTTCTTCGCAAGGGCTTCTGATGGTAGTTCAGTTTTCGGCTTCGATTGCACTTATTGCTTTCACCTTTTTGATCAATAGTCAAATTAAATTTGGTACCTCCCAGGTGAGTTTTCCTAAAAATCAAATTGTAACCATTAAGCTTAATCCTGATTTGAAAAAACAAATAGCTGTTCTGAAGAATGAGTTAAAGCAGGTTGCTAATATAGAGGAGTTTGCATTGTCGAATTACGATGAAATGACCGCAGTAAGCGATCTTAATTATTTTAATATCACGGTAAATGGACAAAAGCGTAAAGTGTTCTGCAATAATATTGATGCAGATGGCGAATTTATTAATATCATGAAATTGAAATGTGTAAAAGGGAAATTATTTAAAACCGATGTAGGCTCCGACAAAGGGGCAATTGTTGTAAACGAGGAATTTATACGATATAATAATTTAACAGAACCCATAGGGCTTAAAATTTTCGGACACGAAATTATTGGCGTTGTAGAAGATTTTCATTTTCAGGATGTCAATAAGCCTATTAGTCCCCTTTTAATATGGAATCAAAAAAATGATATAAATGCTTATGTCAAAACAAATAGTACAGATTTTAATTCCCTGCAAAAAGTGTATAAGCAAACAAAAATAATTTGCGCAAATCTTTCCCCAAACTTTCCGGTAGAAATTGATTTTTTCGACAATGCTGTTCGTAAAATGTATAGCAAAGAAATACAGTTTCGTAATACATTTTCTCTGTTTTCAATGATTGCCATTTTTATTTGTTCGATTGGTATTTTGGCGCTGTCGATTTATACAAGCCAATCACGAATTAAAGAAATCGGTATCCGAAAAGTAAATGGCGCAAAAATATCTGAGATACTGGAACTGCTCAATAAAGACTTTGTAAAATGGGTCGTGATAGCGTTTGTAATTGCTACTCCCATTGCCTGGTACGCCATGAATAAATGGCTTGAAAGCTTTGCCTACAAAACCACACTGAGATGGTGGATTTTTGCATTAGCCGGATTGCTGGCTTTGGGAATTGCGCTGTTAACGGTTTCGTTTCAATCGTGGAAGGCGGCTACTAGAAACCCGGTCGAAGCGCTCCGATATGAATAATATGACCTGGATAAGAACTAAATTAACAACTTAAGATTAATAATCTAAACCCATTAAGATGTATAACCTGAAAGTAAATTTGCGTCGCTTGTTAAAAGACAAAGCTTTTTCTGTGATTAATGTCTTTGGACTTGTTGTGGGAATATCTTCGTTCTTGATTCTGTTTCTCTATGTTTCGAACGAAAAGAGCTTTGATAAACATTTCACCGATCACGAAAACATTTATCGTGTAATCTCCATTCCCGGTGGGCGCGAAAATGCACCATGGGCGCGAAGCCTGGGGATAATACAGAAAGCAGCTGCCGAAATTCCTGAAATTGAGCTGGCCACCCGGTTTTCGCATTGCGATGTTGGCACTATAAAAATGGGCGAAAACACTGTTCAGCAAAACAACATTATGGCTGTTGATGAGGGATTTATTAATATGTTTGAAGTAGAGGCCGAGGTGGGCAATTTGTCTGAAATTAATAAACCCAATACTGTTTTTGTTTCCGAGGCATTTGCAACGAAATATTTTAATGGAGTAAATCCTGTTGGTCAAATAATTAAAGTAGAAGCGCTGCAATATTCGCGCGATGTTGGCGATTACGAGATTCGCGGAATTGTAAAAAACACGCATCCCAAAACACATTTTAAATACGAATTGCTATTGTCGCAAAAAGGCGGTTTACAACAGCGGTTCGAACAACAGGCCAGCCAAAAAACGCAATGGGTGTATAACTATTTCAAACTGAAAGAAGGTGCTACACCCAACGAGGTTACCAAAAAATTACTGGCTTTTTACGACGCCAGCAGTCTGAAACAAACGAGGGGTCCGCAGGAGTATAGTTTTACCTTGTTCCCCATGGACGATATTCATTTAAAATCGGATTACCGCTTTGAATTGCGCGAAAGCTTTAGCAAAATAAATATTGGTTTATTTATAGTCATTTCCTTTGTTATTCTGTTGGTGTCGCTGCTTAATTTTACCAATTTAACCATTGCCCGACTTATTAAACGCACCAAAGAACTGGGCCTGAAAAAATCGCTCGGTGCCAACCAAAGGCAATTAATCAGGCAGGTATTAATCGAAGTTGTATTCTTTTGCTCACTCGCGGTTGGCTTTTCGTTATTACTCATCGAGTTTATAAAACCTTTTATTAATCGTTTTTTTGAAATTGAATTCGATATTTATTTTTCAGAACCTGTTTTATATCTGAGCATTCTGGCTGTTCTGTTTATTTGTTTGGGTTTGACCGCCGTATTTGTGGCTGTATTTCTTTTCGGAAGAAATTCAACCATTGATATTTTGGCCGGAAAGATTAATTATTCGGGTAACTATGTTTTAAAGTCGCTGCTGGTAGGGCAGGTGGCAATTGTGGTGATATTAATGTCGTCGACCTTTTTAGTGAATAAGCAAATCGATTTTGTATTAAACAAACCACTCGGATTTGAGAAAGAAAACATTGTGGTGCTATTTCTGAACGATCTGTCGAAAGATCCGGCTGTTTTAGCAAAAGAGTTGAAAAAACAGAGTCAGGTGGCATCGGTGGGGATGACAGCTCAACATTTTGGGTATCCGGCACAGGAAATTCCTTTGGATGGATTGGGTATTGACGGATCGGCCGAATTCGTTTTTGCCAATTACGACTACCTGAAAACC
>JAFGWF010000083.1 GCA_016937295.1 Bacteroidales bacterium | reverse complement strand
ATTTCTGTTATAAAACCATAAATACCATGAAATTAGGCTCAAAATTTTATTTGGCAGGTGTTATCCTTTTTGCAATAATTGTAGGATTTATCCTTACAGCTCCCGAACATATTTTCGACAAACCGGTCAATGCGTCTCGCATCAATAATCATTGGACAAGAATCAAAGCAACAAAAACAATTAACGCAATAACTCAAAATAACAGCACCGGATATTTTATCTATAAAGGTCGCCCTATGGGTTTTCATTACGACCTTTTGAAAGAGTATTGTCTTCAAAATGGCTTCAATTTAAACATTATTGCAGAAGACAACCTTCACAAAGCCATTCGGATGATAAAGCAAGGCAAGGCTGATATATTGGCTATTGATTTAACCCTCACAAAAAGTCGGAAACATCAGATGAATCTCACTGAGCCTCACGGTTATAATCATCAGATTTTGTTACAAAGGCAAAAATCGCCGAAAGATGACGATTTTGTGGATTGCGTTATCGACCTTGAGGGCAAGAAAGTATATATTCAAAAAGGCACTATTTACAAGGAGCAATTAACCGTTCTTCAAGAGCAAACCGGTGCTGAGTTCGACATAATAGAAGACGAAAATCACACCATTGAAGAGTTAATGGTAATGGTTTCGGAAGGCAAAATTGACTATACCGTTGGCGACCAACGTGCAGCAATGGCCATGAAAACATTTCTTCCAAACTTGGATTATTCCTTAAAAATCAGCCCAAAGCAAAAACTTACGTGGGCCGTTCCTCCGTATGAAGACAGTTTGCTAAACAGTGTAAATAACTGGCTTTCAGAATTCATCAAGTCGAAAGACTATAATAAACTCGAGCGAAAATATTTTACTACAACCAAAACTTCACATCATTCAGATATAAAAAACCTACCCGGAAAAGGCGGCAACCTCACTCCTTTTGACGACCAGATAAAAAAAGCGGCTCAGGAGATTGACTGGGATTGGAGAATGTTGGCCTCACTAATCTATCAAGAATCCAGATTTAACCCCGAAACAGAAAGTTGGGCAGGAGCTTATGGCTTGATGCAAGTGATGCCCGAAACCGCTAAACGAATGGGAATTGAAGAATATACCACAATCGAAGGAAATCTCTTAGCGGGAGTTCGTTTCATCAAATGGATTGATAATCAACTTATTGAAACCGTACCGGACAGCACGGAACGTATTTTCTTTGTATTAGCTGCGTATAATTGCGGGTTAGGTCATATACAAGATGCCCAACAGCTTGCCAACAAATACGGGAGAAATCCTCAAATCTGGGCTGATAATACGGATACGTACCTACTGCTGAAATCCCAACCAAAGTATTACCACGACAAAGTAGTAAAACATGGGTTTTGCAGAGGAGTTCAAACCTACGAATTCGTAATGGAAATCACTGAGAGATACCGTGATTATGTGAATTTGATTGAAAAAGAGTAGGCGCTATTGACCAAGATAAGCACGTAATAGTTTTGAACGAGAATTATGCTTTAATCGCCTTATAGCCTTTTCCTTAATCTGCCGAACGCGCTCACGAGTTAAGCCAAATTTATCCCCAATTTCGTCTAAAGTCCACGCATGGTTTTGCCCAATACCGTAATAAAGATTAATAACCTCGCGCTCTTTCTGAGACAATGTTGACAACGATCGTTGAATTTCCCTACCTAAAGATTCTTGCATCAAATCCTCATCAGTCGAAGGCTCGGCATCATTTATCATCACATCAATCATACTGGACGTTTCGCCCTCCATCAAGGGGGCATCAAGCGAAAGATGTTTTGAATGCATCTGCATCGAATTTTTCACTTTATAATGAGGAAGTTCAAGGCTATCCGCTAATTCGGTATCGGTAGGCGGACGCTCATAGCGCTGCTCCAAACGCGCGGTTTCTTTGCTGATTCGGTTTAAACTTCCAACTTGATTCAAAGGTAAACGAACTATTCGGGATTGTTCGGCCAAGGCCTGAAGTATGGATTGGCGAATCCACCAAACGGCATAGGAAATAAATTTAAAGCCACGGGTTTCATCAAAACGCTGAGCAGCTTTAATCAGCCCAAGATTTCCTTCATTAATCAAATCCGGCAAGCTAAGTCCTTGATTTTGATATTGTTTGGCAACAGACACTACAAAACGCAAATTTGCTTTTGTGAGTTTTTCTAAAGCTCGTTGGTCGCCGGTTTTAATCTTTTGCGCTAATAAAACTTCTTCTTCAGCACTAATTAATTCTTCTTTTCCAATATCTTGAAGGTATTTATCTAAGGAGGCTGTTTGCCGATTTGTAATTGATTTGGTGATCTTTAACTGTCTCATACGTTTGTCAATCTGGGTTATGTTTCTGTTTTCCCGAAAAAAATAGCGGGCAAAGGTAAAAAACTAATTTGAATAATGCAAATAACATCTCCTTTTTTTATTTCAGGTATTTTGCAATGTAATCTTAACTGAAAAAATAAAAATTTATTGTAAACAATTTATTAGCCGTTCGCACGAAACTCGGATGATACAATATTGCGTAAATCATTGATAATTATAACACACTCTCTACTGCGGCCAATCATCATTATAAAAACATTATATCGTTATAAATCAATATTTTAAACCAACATTTAAGCATTTCGATAAAGGATTTTGCATTAATGGAATCCAATATTTGATAAAGTAATTTTAACATTTATTCAATACACCAAATTAAATAAATTATACTTTTGCACAAATTATGACTTATAGTCATTTTATTAAATCAGAGTTAAATTATGGGAATTATAGAACGAAAAGAGCGCGAGAAGATGATGCGCAGAGAGGCCATAATGGATTCAGTGATAAGTCTTTATTCGCGAAAAGGCATTGAAAATATCACCATGGACGATATTGCCACAGAAGCCGAATTGAGCAAAGGCACTCTTTATCTGTATTTCAAAAGCAAAGAAGAAATCCATTGGGTAATCACCACTCGTGCCATCAGATTATTATCCGAAAAAGCAAATCAGGAAATCGACCCGAATGATGATGCCATTTCGAATTTGAAGAAAATCGGTAATTTATTTGTGGATTTTTTTAATCAGAATAAAGCCGTGGCAAATATGATGCTTTATTTTCAAGGGAGCGATTTGAGTAATCTTAACCTTTCGCAAGAATCTATCGAAAATGCCTTCACCACCGATTCGCCTATTTATTTAGTGCGAAAATATGTTGAAATTGGAATGAACCAGGGAATTATCCGAAACGATTTATCATGCAATTCCATAACCAACACGCTATGGGCTCAACTTCTTGGCGTTGTGCAGATTATAACCAAAAAGAAAGAAATATTCGATATTTTCCATATCACACAAGACGAAATCATCAAAACGCATTTCGAAATCGTTATTAACGGATTGGCAAAATAAAATCAGCATGACTAAAATAATAACGGAATACCAAAAATATAAAATCGCTTTCGCTTGCGCACCGTTTTGCTATCGAGACAATTTGACCTTAGTTTTTAAAAATTAATAACTTACAGATGAAAAGAGTTGCACTTCTAATTCTGTTTTCAATGCCGTTTTTGAGTTATACTCAAGACAAAATTTTAGAGGAATATCTAAAAACGGGACTTGAATCGAATTTGGCCTTAAAACAAAAAATGCTCGACTATTCCATCAGCATCGAATCGCTAAAGCAATCAAAATCATTGTTTTATCCTGATATCAATCTGAATGCTCGATACACTGTTGCACAAGGCGGTCGAACGATAGATTTTCCTGTGGGCGACCTTCTGAATCCGGTTTACAGCACTTTGAACATCCTGACCATGTCGCAAAATTTTCCACAAATTGACAATCAGGAATTTAGTTTTTATCGCCCAACCGAACACGAAACCAAGCTTTCTTTGGTTCAACCAATATTCAATCCGGCCATTTACCACAACTATCATCTTACCAAGATGCAAAGCCAGACAAAACTTTTGGACGCCTCCATTTATAAACATGAATTGATTAAAGAAATCAAAACAGCTTACTACAATTACCAAAAAACATTGGAAATGAATCGATTATTAGATTCCACAATGGTACTTTTAGAAGAAAATGTGCGCGTAAACAAAAGTCTCTTTAAAAACAACAAAATCACTAAGGATGCGGTTTTGAGGTCGGAAGCGGAACTTTCGTCGGTATTAATCAAAAAAGCAGAAGTAGAAAAATCCAAAAACATGGCAAGTGCATGGCTCAATTTTCTTCTCAACCGTCCGCTGACAACTCCAATTGCAGCATCACATATCGAATCGCCCATTAAACTTTATCATCAATTGGACACGCTTAAAACTCTAAGCAGAAATATTAGAGAAGAGTTGCAACTGATTGACAGTTATAAAACCATGAATTCCAACTACTTAAAAATCGTAAAATCCGGTAATTACCCACAGATTTTTGGCGCTGTTGACTATGGGTTTCAAGGTGAAAAGTATAGTTTTGGGCATGAAGACGATTTTCTTTTAGTTTCCCTTGTGCTGAAATGGAACCTATTTCATGGCATGGAAACTCAGTCGAAAAAGCAGGAAATCCATCTTCAGGAACAACAACTCGACATGCAAAGAGAACAAGCCGAAAAGCAAATAGAATTGCAAGTTATTCAGTGTTTCTACGAACTTCAGGAAGCATCTCAAAAGCTAATTTCAGCAGACAAAAAAGAAAAAGCCTCAACGGAAGCATTCAAAATAGTCCGGTTGAGATATGCACAAGGTCAGGCAAATCTATTAGAATATTTAGATGCCCGAACCAATATGACCAATGCGCAACAGGAAGTGATTGTAATCAAGTATGATTATCTGATAAAAGAAGCTGAGCTGGAGCGAGCTCTCGGCACGGCAACAGGTGAATTTTAAACAAATAAAACATTATATATGAACAAGTTAACACTAATGTTTATCCTCATTATCTTTGTAGTTCAAGCCTGCAAAAACGGCAACGAACAAGTAGCAATCAAAGAAGAAATTGTGCACGTGAAAACCACCAAACTTCAAGAGGGAATATTCAGTTTTCCGGTGTTGGCAAGCGGAGTTTTAGCTTCCAAAACCGAAATCAAATTAAGCTTCAAAACCGGTGGAATCATAGCCAACGTCATGGTCGATGAAGGTCAAACTGTTAAGGAAGGTCAGGTTTTAGCCAAGCTCAACTTGTCGGAAATTGAGGCTCAGGTCAGGCAAGCAAAATCAGGTTTCGAGAAAGCAAAACGAGATTTTGAACGGGCGAAAAACCTCTACAGCGACAGCGTGGCCACCTTAGAGCAGTATCAAAATGCGCAAACGGCGTTGGAAGTAGCCAAGTCGCAGCTCCTCATTGCGGAATTCAACCTTGAGTATTCGGTGATAAAAGCTCCATCGAGTGGCAAAATTTTGAAAAGGCTTGCTCAACCCAACGAAATTATCGGCTCGGGCCATCCCGTTTTTATCTTCAGCTCCGAAAAAAGTGATTGGGTTTTGCGCGTACATCTATCCGATCGCGACATTGTAAAAGTTAATTACAACGATTCCGCTTCGATAAGTTTTGATGCCTTCCCGCAAGAGACCTTTAAAGCCATTATCACCGAAAAAGCCACTGCCTCCGACCCATACACCGGCAGTTTCGAGTTAGAAATCAGCGTGTTAAATCCACACAATAATTTTGTAAACGGACTGATAGGAAAAGCCGAGATTACGCCCAAGGAGAAAAAACCTTGTCAGATTCTTCCCATCGAGGCCATACACGATGCCGATGAAGATTTGGCTTACATCTATGTTGCAAAAGGAAGTTCCTTTGAAAAAAGAAAGATAACCATCTGTAAAATCAGGAATAACAGCGTTTTAATAAAAGATGGCGTATCGAAGGATGATTTAATAATAACCGATGGAGCAGATTATTTAGAAACCGGCTCAAAAATCAAAATCGTCAATTAAAAACGTCAAGCCATGCAACTTACAAAACTAACCATTGATAATCATCGTTTTACACTTGTGATTTTCTCCCTTTTACTCTTTGCCGGCATAAAGTCGTTTGTTACCATGCCGCGAACCGAAAATCCGGAGATTGTGATACCGGGCGCATCAGTGATTTGCTATTATCCCGGTGCTAGTCCGGTTGACCTTGAAGAATTGGTTGCTTCGCCCATAGAAGAGGCTATCAATGAATTAGACGATATAAAAAAAATAAAAACAGATTTGATTGATGGGGTGGCGATTATCACCGTTGAGTTCGACTTTAACACCGATGCTGACGAAAAATATGATGAGCTCTCTCAAAAAATCACCGGCATGGAAAACGACTTGCCCGAAGAAATTTTGGACATTTACACCTGGCAGTGGAATTCAACGGATGTGGCTATGCTTCAGTTGGCTATGACTTCTAAACAAGCAAGCTATCGCGAAATAGAGCAGCAAGCCGAGCTTTTAAAAAACGACCTTGAAAAAGTTCAAGGAGTAAAAAAAGTGGAAATCATTGCCAATCCGGAGCAAGAAGTTCGAGTGTCGTTGGATTTAGAAAAGATGGCTCAAATGAACATCACTATTGAGCAGGTTGCCAATGCAATCAAAAGTAATAACGCCAATATCCCCGGAGGAAATATTAACCTGGGAGAAAAAACTTTCAGCGTAAAAACCAGCGGCTCCATCAGCGATTTAGAACAGATTAGAAACACGGTCGTCAATTCGTATATGGGGCGGTTGATTTATCTGAAAAACATAGCGCAAGTGAGTTTTAATCACGAAGACATGCGATATTACGCGCGTTATAATCTGGCAGACAACGAGTTAAACGATTCCAATGAAAAAGCTGTTTTTGTCATCGTTAAGCAAAAAGAAGGGTTGAACGTGTTGGACATTACAGATGCTTGTAAACCCAAAATTGAGGATTTCAACAAAACGCAAACCAGCGACATCTCCGTAAAATATGTATTCGACCAGTCCGTTGGCGTGCGCGGCAGGATTAACTCTTTTCTCGGCAATCTGCTGCAAGGAATTATATTAGTGGGCTTAGTCATTTTTATAGCCTTAGGCGTAAAATCGGCCTTCGTTGTTATCATTGCCATACCGTTGTCGATCGTAATCGGCCTTGCGGTTGTTGACTATTCCGGCTTTGGACTGCAACAAATTTCGATAGCAGGTTTGGTAGTTGCTCTCGGACTTTTAGTGGATAATTCCATTGTGATGGTTGAGAATATTAACCGTCACATTGCTAAGGGGTTGAAACCAAGAGAGGCTTCCATCTCGGCAGCCACCGAAATTGGATGGCCAATTATCAGCGCCACCATTACCACCGTTTTAGCCTTTGTGCCAATCGCCATGATGCCCGACAAAGCCGGAGAATTTATCAAAAGTTTGCCCCTGACTATCATTGCAACTCTGATGATTTCATTGGTAATTGCTTTAACGCTAACTCCCATGATTACCTCTAAGCTATTCAAAGGAAAAAAATTAAACGAGACAAATGAGCCAGAAAAACTAAAAGGTTTCCATAAGTTTTTAACGAAATTTATTGAAGGTCCTTACCGAAAGACTTTGCAATTTGCTCTAAATCATAGATTTATGACTATTTCATTAGCTGTTGGACTTCTTGGAATTTCGCTTTTCTTTTTCACTTTCGTAAATAAAAGTTTTTTCCCAAAAGCAGAGCAGCCAAACCTAATGATTAGAATATCGCTGCCCGAAGGAACCAATAT
>JAFGWF010000082.1 GCA_016937295.1 Bacteroidales bacterium | reverse complement strand
TGATGGTCCGAAACTCGGGAACAGCCTGGCAGGCCTGCTCCAGGTAAGATTTTCTGCTCATAATTTTTTTGTTTAAAATTTATGAGCCGTAAAATCACAACATACCGCCAACTATTCCTATTTTAGATGACAATAAGCTCCCGCAAAGCGGGTTTAATTCAACAGGCGGTATGCCATATAAGAAGAATTGATCGAAGTCTAAATTCAAACGACAACTATGAATTATGAAAACGACTGAATTATTACTTTCCATTTTATTACTTCCATTGCTTTTCATAATGATGCAGGGTTGTAATCCATACAGTACCCAGATTAAAGGCGACAACAATAATATGAATGGTAGCTTTGAGGCTGTCAAAGAAAACCTGCCTGTCAACTGGTATTTTTATCCTCCGGGAAAGGTTCCAAACAGCGACTTTGAAATTATTAGCGATGACAAAGAATATAAAGAGGGCAATAAATCATTGAAATTCATTGTCCGCAAATGTAAATCTCTTGGTGGTAGGTATTCGCCCGGATTCTTTCAGGATTTTAATGCAGTAAATAACGAAACCTATAAAGTAAGTCTCTGGGTAATCAACAAGGGTTGCGAATTTAAAATTGCACTTCAAAGCAGTGAAAAGGGTAAAGGGGGCCCATATGAAACTGTTTTACAAACAAAAGATAGTATTACGGATTGGAAATATTTTGAATTTTTTTTCAAAACAGCTCCGGCAATCGATATGATCCGATTTGAAGCACACATTTTATCACCGGGGATAATTTGGTTCGATGATATAAGAATTGAGGGAAAAACCGATAAAGATGAAAGAACTTTGATGCACTGAAATTACATACTCAAATCGGAGGTGAGAATATTATAAACACTTACATGGCCAACACTTAGCCTCTAATCAAGCGTTGCTTGCATACGCTTTGTATTGGAGGGTATGTTGAACTAAACCTTCCTTGCGAACAACAACCTGCCAATTAGTTGGTTACCAATAGTTTTTTCAATCGGTTTTTGTATCCCGTTTTAAGCCGGGTTGCAGCCATTGATAAGCATTTGTTGCGCCGGGTTGCCGGGAAAAACCGGCTTTGGCAGCGAAACGGCCAACGGTTTTGCCTGGTTTTCCTGGGTGAATTGGCCTTTCCCTACTCCATTCACCAGGTGAATCGGCTTCTGTTGCAAATTGCAATTTGCACCTCGCAAATACTTATGTTATATTTCCACGCGGAAGAATCCGGTTGAGTTGCAAACTCAAGACCGCAAGCCACTCGTTACCGCTCCGCTCAAACGAGTGGCAAGGCCGTTTTCGAGCGTTTGTGGCTCGTAAAAAAAATTGGTGTAACCTGATAGGAAATCGCTTCGTAATCCCGCACGACACCATACAATCAACCGTTGGCAGTAATTGTAGATTCCTAACCAATAAAACAATAATATGAAATCGGCTAAATATCAACTAAAAGATCATCCATGGATCGCTTTGATCTTGATAATCATAACATTGGTATTGACCCTTGCTGCCACCTCAATAGTACTGTTTGAGATTTTAAATCTGAATCCTGAAGATTCCATCAATCAAATATTACCGGCAACTATTGCGAACTTATTATTACTATTTGTCATCATTCCATTATTTTATAAACTTCCCAGTGGAAATAGCAAACTGAAACATTATCTGGAAGATATAGGCTTGCTGAAGCTGAAACCCTTTTTGAAGTTGATATTAATTGGAGTAACATGTTATCTGATCTTCCTTATCAGTCAAGCTTCCGGGACCATAATATTCCGGGTTTCACAGGGAAATACGGTTAACATGGAGTTCATAAGTGAGCTATTCAAATTCTCCAATGAGTTTCCCCCAAAATCAAATGGTTGGTTAATTGCATTGCCCTCCACACTCGAGGAGTTTGTTTTCAGAGGAGTCATTCTTACCATGTTTATGAACAAATATTCTTCCACTAAAGCCATAGTCTTCTCAGCCATCCCTTTCGGCATCATGCATTTACTAAATCTTGCAGGTGATAACGAATTGATATGGGTATTGAGTCAGGTAATATGGAGCACTATTATAGGATTGTTTTACGGATATTTATTTGTGAAAACAAGAAGTCTTTTACCTGTTGTTCTGGTACATTACTTGGGTAATTTGTTTATTGGAACGATTACCGGTTATTTTCAATCAAATGCATCAGCTGAAATTCAGTCAATTTATGGCATTATATTTTTCTTTGGACTAGTTCCTACCACCTTTTCAATTATCTGGATAAGATTTTTTATAAAAAAGTGGTCTATTCTGGGATGATGAAAACACTGTTTAGTATGATACTTGTTAAGCTTCTCCATCCAATTCCTACTATTCAGGCTAATAACAAAACAAATTGTATATGACTGGCAGGGGTTTTAGCGGTCTGACTTGTCAGACCTTTCGCCCACTTTCCTGCGGGTCTGACACGATTTCTTCCAGAAATCCCGCCCGACCACATACAAGTGACCGTTGTACGCAATATACACCACCGACTTTCGCACTGATTTTCAACGTACTATATGTATCTTTGTACGGAATATTTACGTATATTTGCAGAAATACTTACACATATGAAAACAACTATTAAAGAACAAGCGAGATTTGATG
>JAFGWF010000081.1 GCA_016937295.1 Bacteroidales bacterium | reverse complement strand
TGGTAGTGGTTACCTCATCAGTTTAGGTACAAAGAGGTCGCCGCGATGCGGATCTGGTGTTACAAAGAGGCCGCCGCTAACGCGGCTAATTCGCGCGATTCGGTTCCGGTGTTACAAAAAGGTCGCCGCGATGTGGCTAATTCGCGCGATGCGTATCTGTTGTTACAAAGAGGTAGCCGCGATGCGGCTTGGTGGTGGTGATTGCATGCGGCTATGTACAAATAGGTCGCCGCTAACGCGGCTAATTCGCGCGATGCACATCTGTTGTTACAAAGAGGCCGCCGCTAACGCGGCTAATTCGCGCGATTCGGTTCCGGTGTTACAAAAAGGTCGCCGCTAACGCGGCTTGGTGGTGTCTGGTGTAATTTTCAGATTGTACAAAATATAAATAATTTTCAAAAACAGACTCCCTAATTCTCAATTTGTGATGATTAAGCTATTCAATATCAGGAATGTTTATAATTCGATTTAGGTATTTAAGACGACATTTCCAAAATGTTGTAAAATGGGAATAATTAATCTTAAAAGTTAGGGGATAAGTTGTAAATTTGAAGCCCTATTCAAAACTAAACCAATAAACAATATGAGCGTATTAGTAAACAAAGATTCTAAAATAATCGTGCAAGGTTTCACGGGGAAAGAAGGAACATTTCATGCTGGTCAAATGATTGACTACGGGACTCCGGTTGTAGGCGGAGTAACTCCAGGAAAAGGTGGAACGGAGCATCTTGGTTTACCGGTTTTCAATACCGTAGCCGATGCAGTAAGGGACGCAAAAGCCGACACTTCGGTCATTTTTGTGCCACCACCATTTGCCGCCGATGCCATTATGGAGGCCGCAGAAGCCGGAATTAAAGTGATAATCTGTATAACTGAGGGTATTCCAACTGCCGATATGGTTCGAGTAAAAGAGTATTTAAGGGGCAAAGACTCCCGTTTGGTAGGTCCAAATTGCCCGGGTGTGATTACTCCAGGTGAAGCCAAATGTGGTATTATGCCAGGTTTTATTCACCAAAAAGGCAGGGTTGGAATTGTTTCTCGCTCAGGCACATTGACTTATGAGGCAGTTGATCAACTTACAAAAGCCGGGTTAGGCCAAACTACTGCAATCGGTATTGGTGGCGACCCAATCATTGGGACTACCACAAAAGAGGCTGTCGAACTGCTAATGAATGATCCTGAAACTGAAGGTATTGTTATGATTGGCGAAATTGGTGGTGGAATGGAAGCAGAAGCTGCCGAATATATACGCGATTTTGGAACTAAACCTGTTGTAAGTTTCATCGCCGGTGCTACTGCTCCTAAAGGCCGCACTATGGGACATGCCGGTGCTATTGTTGGCGGCAAAGCAGATACAGCCGAAGCTAAGAAGGAAATTTTGAGAGCTTGTGGTGTTCATGTGGTGGACTCGCCTGCTCAGTTAGGTTCTACAATGTTGGAACTTTTAAATTAGGATTAGTCCTAATGTAAAAAATGAACCTGTCAACTTGCTTGTCAGGTTTTTTTTATGCCTTTAAATATTTCAGCAAAATATCCAGTAACTCACTTCTTTTGAATGGCTTGCTTAGATAGTCGTTCATGCCTGCAAGTATAAACTTTTCACGATCCCCTTTCATAGCATTTGCAGTGAGAGCAATGATTGGAATATCAATTTTCCACTCGCGTAATGCTTTTGTGGCCTCAATACCATTCATCACCGGCATCTGATAATCCATAAAAATAATATCGTACTCGTTTTTTAATACTAAATCTAATGCTTCTTTTCCATTTTCTGCAACCTCTGCGCTAATTCCTACTGATTCAAAGAGTTTGACAGCGACTTTTTGGTTAATTAAATTATCTTCAACTAATAAAATACGGTATTTGGAAGCATTCTTTATCGTTTGAATTTCGATGTTTTTCTTTTGACGACTTACTGAAATTTTTCCTGAAAGTGCCTTTTGAATTGCATTGTATAAGTCTGATTGTTTGATAGGTTTGTAAAGCAATACGTCAATTCCGTTCTCATTTATTATAGTCTGATTCGTATTTATGGTATCTGAGGAAGCAAGAATGGTCTTGAATTTTTTATCAGGATATAAACTCCTACATTTTACCAAAAAATCGATTCCGGTCATTTCAGGCATTGAAAAATCAGAAATTATCAAATCTACATTTTGGTTTCCTATGATGCCAAATGCTTCTTGATGACTTGAAGTGGTCGAATTAAATATTCCCCAATTATCTAAAGATTGTGAAATAATAGTAAGATTTGTTGAATTGTCGTCTAAAACTAAAACGCTAATATTCTTAAGTTCAGGGAGTTCCTTAGGTTGTTGTTCTTCTATTACATGTTCCGGAATTTTAAAAGGAATTTGAAAACTAAAAACCGTACCGCGATTAGAATTAATGTTGTTATTCGGATTCGGACTTTTTACACACATTTGTCCATTCATCAATTCTGTTAGCTTCTTCGAAATGGTTGTACCCAAACCGGTGCCACCATACTTCCGGCTCGTGCTGCTGTCTTCTTGAATAAATGATTCAAAAATCAGTTGAAGCTTGTCTTCGGCAATTCCGATTCCTGTGTCTTCAATCGAAAACTTAATATTAACGGAATCTTTCGTAATATTCTGTACCTGAACATGCAACAATACTTGACCTTCGTCAGTGAATTTGATAGCGTTGCCCAAGAGGTTGATGATAATTTGACTTAAACGATGCTCATCTCCAATTAGCCAATTTGGAACATTTTTCTCGTTGAAAATCATCAGCTCAATATTTTTATCATAAGCTTTAAGTGCAAATCTGTCAATTATCGACTCCAAAGCGCGTTGCAAGTTAAAGGGCTCATAATTTATCACAAATTTTCCCGCTTCAATTTTTGAAAAATCTAAAATATCATTGATTAAGTTGAGTAACGAATTGGATGACTCCTCAATTATTCGCAACATGTTGAGCTTATCAACATCCGTTTCTTTATCTTGAAGCAATTCTACAACCCCAATTATACCATTCATTGGAGTACGAATTTCGTGGCTCATATTTGCCAAAAAATCTGACTTTGCTTTTGTGGCCGTAGTTGCTTTTTCTAATGCTTTCTTGAGTTCAATATTAGAATCCTCAATCACTTTCTTGCTTTCTGTTAGCTTGTTATTATACTCTTCCTTGAGTTTTTTTTCCTTTAATAATTGTTCGAATATCAGAAAGTTTTTTCGGGAGTAAAACAATAAATAGATAGTAAGTAGAAGCAGTGCAGATATAAAAATCAACCTATAAGGCGCGTCAGGGCTGAATAAAAGAAATATTGCCGGCAAAAGAAGCATTACTAATAGATAGGCAATCAAAGTGTTATAACGTTTGTAAAGTCCCATGGCGGCGGCGGAAGCAATACCAATTAGCCAAATTGGAAGGATTATGAGCAGGTTATTATCAACTATATTAGCCTGAATTTCAAGATAATATGCGATAGGAAAAAAGGAACCCGATATAACGATTAGAGTCTTTGATAAATTTTTGGTCATCGGATTATCTTTTCCAAAAAGAATTAATAGAAATCGAAAAAACAAAACAATCAAGAAAGGAATGGATAAATAAAGGCTATAAGTGGGATGTGTAGAGGGATTTTCTATTACTAATATAGGAATGAGATACAGTAAAAAATAATTAAAAACAGAAACGTGACTGTTTTCTTCTAATCCGGCTTGATGTAAAAATCGTGCGGATTTGCTGTCTCTCTGTGTAAATGTTGGAGATTCTGTTTTCATTATTGTTCTGAATAAATAACCCTGCGAATGTAAAGAATGACAATATCTTATGTCAATATTATTTTAGAATAATGAGGAGAGAATGTTTGGGAATTTTTTATAACTAAAAGTTAACAAACATAGAAACAGTAAATTAGAATGCTTGAGTTAAAGAAAAAGACTGCTAATAATTATGAATTGGATTGCCTAAATCAGTGTATTTTTGCACAAATATTTGAAAATATGGGTCGAAAAATGAAGTTTTTTCCAATTTTGGAAAACTTAGAAGTAGTGGATGCCGGAGTCGAAGGAAACGCTGTTGCCAAACATGGAGAAAAAGTGGTTTTTGTTCCTTTTGTTGTGCCCGGCGATGTGATTGATGTGAAAATTACGGACAAAAAAAAATCGTTTCTTCATGGAAGGGCTATTGCGATTAAGAAATTTTCTCCTCTAAGAATTGATCCTGTTTGTGAGCACTTTACAGTTTGCGGGGGTTGTAAATGGCAAAATATGCACTATTCTGATCAATTGAAATTCAAACACAAACAGGTGGAAGACGCATTAACACGAATTGGCAAGATTGACATTTCCGGAATAAATGAAATTTTAGAAAATGAAACTGCATATAATTATAGAAATAAATTAGAGTTTACTTTTTCTAATTTTAGGTGGTTAGAGGATTTTCAAAGAGGAGAGTCCATCGAAAACCGTAATATGAATGGATTAGGATTTCATAAGCCCGGCTTATTTGATCGGGTGGTGGATATTAATAGTTGCCACTTGATGGATAATGCTGCTAATCAGATTCGTAATCAAATTAGAGATTATGCGCAACTTCATAAGTTGTCGTTTTTCGATATAAAACGGAGGGATGGTTTTCTTAGAAACCTTATCATCCGTAATACTTTGGATGGGGATCTAATGGTGATTTTAGTTTTCTTTAAAGAAATGGAAGCAGAACGGGTCGATTTGTTGAATTTTGTAAAAAACACTTTTCCTCAAATCACCTCTTTAATTTATATAATCAATTCAAAACCAAACGATTCAATAGCCGATCAAGAATTTGAAATTTATCATGGAAAACCTTACATCACTGAAACAATGACAACCCCTGACGGCAAGCAGGTTACCTTTCAGATTGGACCAAAATCCTTTTATCAGACCAATAGCAAGCAGGCAAATCGACTTTATAATATGGTGATGAATTATGCTAATCTTCAAGGTTCAGAAATCCTATATGATTTATATACCGGCACCGGAACTATTGCAAACTTTTTAGCCCATAGAGCAGGAAAAGTTATCGGAATCGAATATATCGGAGAGGCCATTGAAGACGCAAAAACGAACTCTCAGATCAATGGAATCGAAAATTCAGATTTTGTTGCCGGTGATATGGTTAAGGTTTTAAATGATGAATTTGTTGCCACACATGGAAAACCGGATGTAATTATCACCGATCCTCCTCGTGCCGGAATGCACGCCGATGTTGTGAAAATGATATTAAAACTTGAGCCTAAACGTATCGTTTATGTGAGTTGCAATCCAGCAACACAAGCACGTGATTTGGCTATGCTGACAGAAAAATACAGCATAAAAAAACTTCAACCTGTTGACATGTTTCCACAGACCGCTCACGTTGAGAATATCGCGCTATTAGAATTAACATCCTCAATTTTAATGGATTAATTATGACAGAAAAAGCTTATAAATATTTGTTTGGACCGGTAAATTCAAGACGACTTGGCATTTCATTAGGTGTCGATTTAGCGCCACGAAAAGTATGCAGCTTAGATTGTGTTTATTGTGAGGTGGGAGCAACCACTATGCTAACGATGGAACGAAAAGAATACGTAAAATACGAAAAAGTTGTCGGCGAGCTTCAGCACTATTTAACCAATAATCCCTTGCCCGATTATGTAACTATCACCGGTTCAGGCGAACCAACCCTCAATAGCCGTTTTGGAGATGTAATATTTTTCTTAAAATCCAATTTTCCCGCAGTTAAAATTGCCGTTTTGACTAATGGCACAACATTAAATAATCTATCGGTTAGAAGAGAGCTACTACCTGCCGACATGGTTATGCCTTCATTAGATGCTGTCTCGAAAGATGTTTTTGAGAAAATCGACAAACCTGAATCCACCATAGATATTGACGAATATATTGAGGGGCTAATCAGTTTCTCGAAGGAATACAAAGGAGAGCTCAACCTTGAAATTCTTTTCCTCAAAGGTTATAATGACCATGAATCGGAGCTTAAATTATTACGCGAAATTATCCGCAAAATCAATCCGACTCGAGTTCAGCTTAACACATTAGATCGTCCGGGTGTAGTAGCTGATTTAAAGCCATTGACCTATAATGAATTAGAAGAAGTGGCGAAAATCATAGATTATCCCAATATTGACATTATTGCCCGAAAATCGGAAATAAACCTAATGTCTGAATCAAAAGTAGCTGTTTCTGAATCAATGATTTTAGAGTTAATTAAGCGCCGCCCATGCACATTCGATGATATTAAAAAAGTGACTTTAGAATCAGATTATGGTAAAGTAGGAGAAATTGTGGAAGTTTTGTTTAGGAAGGGCAGGATAGAGGAAGTATCAGAAAATGGAAGTGTTTTTTATAAATTCATCGTTGGACAAAAAAAGAAGGAGTCAAAAAACTGACCCCTTCACACCTAAAACCTAATATATGAAAAACTAATTGTTGTTTAAGCAACAGTTTCTTTTAAGAGCACATCGTTAATTGCTTGAATCAAAGTGTCTTTTGGCAAAGCACCAACAGCCATTTGTGGTTGACCGTCTTTTGGGCAGAAAAGCATCGAAGGAATGCTGCGAATACCAAATGCGGCAGCAAGCTCTTGCTCAACTTCTGTGTTTACTTTATAGATATTTATTTTACCCTCAAATTCTACGGATAATTCTTCGAGAATCGGTGCCACCATTTTACATGGACCACACCAATCGGCATAAAAGTCGATAATACAAGGAAGTTCACCTTCGAATTTCCAATCTTTATTCTTTTCGTAGTTGAATACTTTATCTAAAAAAGCTTGTTTTGTTAAATGAGTTGTCATGATAATTTGTAGTTATTAGTTAATTTTAAATTGTTCATTAATAATTTGTATGTACTTGTCCTTAGGAAATGCGCCAGTGTACATGGCAGGTTGTCCTGATGCAGGAATAAATAGGATACTTGGAATACTGCGAATCCCGAAAACTGCACCTGAAAGTTCACCTTCTTCATCGGTGTTGATTTTATAAAAATCAATCTTTCCTTGATATTGCTTGGCTAATTCATCCATAATCGGAGCTACACGCTTACATGGGCCGCACCAATCAGCGTAAAAATCTATCACTGCATGACGCTTTCCTTTATAAACCCAAGTGCTTTGATTTGTTTTATAATCAAATATCTCATCAATGAACTGTTGAGTATTGATTTTCTTCACTTTACCATCGTTGCCTGAATTGGCGCTTGTACCAACTTCAGCAGGTTGCTCCGTTACCAAATTTTTAACTGCATCTTCAGTAACCTGAGGCTCAGCTGAGGTGCTTTGCTCTGTAATTGTTGTAGAAGCTGCTTCGCTATTTCCGGCGTTTTCAACCTGACTGGAGCATCCAACCAAACATAGAGTTGCAAGACCTAATAAACTCAATCGAATATTCATATATAAATAAGTTGATGTATTAAAAACGCTGCAAAAATACATTATTTTATTTTTATATCGCATAAACATCACTAATTTTTGTTAATTTTGCATCGGGTTTTTATAATTATTTAATTAACAAATGTTTACTGCATTTTCACGAATAGAGATTGGCGAGTTAGAGACATTTTTCACATCAGAAGAAAAATGTCTTAAGTTTATTTCAGAAGAAAAATGGAAAGAAGGTTTTGTTTGCAAAAAGTGCGGACACACCAATTATTGTGCAGGTTCAAAGCCCTTTTCAAGACGTTGTACGAGATGCAAAACAGAAGAAACCGCAACTGCCCACACCATATTTCATCGTTGCAAGATTTCGCTACCTGTTGCTTTCAAACTTGCACATCTTGTATGTTATGATCGGGATATTCCGGTGGCAAAACTGGCTGAAGAATTACAAACAAGGCCTATGACCTGCTGGAATTTTAAAAAGAAAATCACCCATTGTATTGAAACTCGTGAAGATTTTTCGGATAAAACCAAAATTGAACTTAAAGAGATAATTCTCGGTTCACCTGCTGATTAAATCAAGCCAAACATTGAAGAATTACCTATTTTTTACAAAGGAATAAAAAAGGAATGTAGTATTTTTGTCGCGCTAACAATTAGAATTATAACATCTTATGATAAAAACATTAAACGAATTATTAGAAATTGCAAAGTCGAAGCAGACACGAAGAATTGCAGTGGCTGCGGCTGCTGATATGCCGGTGCTTTTAGCAATTAAGGAGGCGCAAAATGCCGGAATTGTAATCCCGATTTTGGTTGGAGACGAAGACACAATCAAAAACATGGCAGTCGAGATTTCTTATGATATTTCGGAGGTTGAAATTATCCACGAATCGAATCCGGCTAAAGCGGCACGTATTGCTGTTCAGCAGGTTAGAAATGGCAATGCTCAAATTTTGATGAAGGGTTTAGTCAGCAGTGGTGATTATCTGAAAGCCATTTTAGATAAGGAAACCGGGCTTCGCAGTGGTGATACCTTGAGTCATTTAGCTTTTTTTGAAAGTCCTTATTATCATAAACTTATTGCCGTAACAGATGCAGCAATGAATGTTGAACCTGAGTTTAATGACAAAGTTGCAATGGTAAAAAATGCTATTACTGCATTCCATAAATTGGGAATCAAGGAGCCTAAGATTGCGATTGTTGGCGCTGTTGAAACAGTTAACTATAAAATGACTCCTTCGGTAGATGCCGCTTTGATGACAATGATGTCGAAACGAGGTCAATTGAAAGGTTGCATTATTGATGGTCCTTTAGCTTTGGACAATGCCGTGAGCAAAGAAGCTGCCGAACACAAAGGAATCGACAGTCCGGTTGCAGGCGATGTCGATTTGATAGTAACTCCCGACATCTATTCGGGCAATGTACTTTATAAATCACTCAATTTCCTTGGAGGAGCTGCGGCAGCAGCAGTGGTAATGGGGGCAACCGTTCCGGTTGTGCTAACGTCCCGATCCGACTCCGACTACAGCAAGTTAATGTCGATTGCGCTTGCTGCGGCAATGGATTAGATTCAATAAAGAAGATTAATTTTTGGTTTAAATAATATAAGGCAACTAATTATCATTCAATTAGTTGCTTTTCTTTAATATTCTATAATTATCAAACCTTCGGTAGTAATCGGTCCTTCCATATAAACATCAAACTTGGTATCTTGTGCCGCCTTCATTGCCTTTGCAAATAAATATTTGTCGGAAGTGGTACTCCCAATATATCCCGGCTCAGCCTTCAATACATTACCATATTTATCCACTTCGACACGCACAACTACACGACCTTTTTTTTCGGTGGCATTTGATATTACCGGAGCTTTTATAATTTTTCGCCCTCTAATTTTATACCTGATAGAATAATTGCCCGATTGAATAGTTTGCTCAGGAGTTTCAGCTAAAAGTCCGCCGTCGTAAGCCACCTGCTGCGCAAAAAATATAGACGAAACCTCAATTAAAGGGAGTTTCATCACATTCATGTCCACGTAAATTTCCAAGGTGTCGTTGTTTAAAGACATTACAACACATTCGATTTTTTTTCCGTTTTTCAACACAACATGATGCTGCGATTGACTAAAAAAAGTAATGGCTAAAAAGACGATAAGCAAAGCCGTAAATTTCATAAATGCCATGGTTTAAAGGTTATTACTAATTTCAAAAATAAACAAACCGATAAGCATTAGCCACGCTAAACCTAAATAGTATTAACATATTGAGTTTAATAACTATTGCCCAATTTATTCATAATGAAATTTAACTTTTGCGACTCCGGCCAGTGTCCATCAATCCATTGAATGTTAACATTTTTCTTCAACTCCATACCTCTAAACCACGTTTCCTGACGCTTGGCAAATTGATGAATAGCCGTGTTTAATTGTGAAACCATTTCATCGTAACTGATTTCGTTTAAATAATACATAGTCAAGTACTTATACTCGAGACCATAATATTTGAGTTTCTCCGGAGAAACCCCAAATTCTTCAATTAAAGCGATAGTTTCGTCCATCATTCCGTTAGCAAGTCTCTGTTCCAAACGATTAGTGATTCGCTCTCTTAACGTCTTCCTATCGAACCGAATACCAAAAATCAATGACTTTCGTGGGTTAGATTGAAACTCCTCGGGATTCTTCTTTTTATACATTTCTATTTCAATAGCTCTTATACAACGTTCCAAACTCAAACTGTCGGAGGTATTGTGCAATGGCTTCAAATCAGAAAGTATTAAACTCAATTCATTCAAATTTTTTTTACCAAATTCATCTCTTAACTTATGATCTTCAGGTACTTCAGGGTAGGACTGAAGTCTAAGAGCTGCTTCGATATACAAACCTGTTCCGCCACATAATATCGGTTTTTTCTTATAGCCGATTATTTTGGAATACACATCATTAAAGTCTTTTTGATATTTAAAAACATTGTACTCTGTGCCGGGTTCTACAATGTCGATAAGATGGTAAGGTATTGATTTTCCGTTTCTAGTAAACTCAGATAAGTCCTTTCCCGTTCCCATGTCCATTCCACGATAAACTTGGCGTGAATCAGCGGAAATAATCTCTCCATCAATTTCAAAAGCAAGAGCCACTGCTAAGTTGGTTTTTCCTGTTGCAGTGGCTCCTAATAATGTGATTATCATGTTGCTATAATTTGAAACGCAATTGGTTTAGTCTGTATTTTCAACGGATTTGGTTTCAGATTGTCCTTTAATTATCTTAATTTCAATAGAGTTTGTCGTTGTATTAAAATCGATATTAATCTTGTCACCTTCCATTAAATCAGCCTTGATGATTTCCTCAGCCAATTCATCTTCGATATATCTTTGAATAGCACGTTTTAAAGGACGAGCTCCAAACTGAGGATCCCAACCTTTTTCCACTAAGAAATCCTTGGCTGTTTCTGTCAGATCGATGGAATAGCCCAAGTTTTCAATCCTTTTGTAAAGCGATTTCAACTCAATTTCTATAATCTTATGAATATCCTCTCTTTCCAAAGCATCAAACATCACAATGTCGTCAATCCTATTTAAAAACTCAGGGGCAAAGGCTTTCTTAAGAGCCTTTTCGATTACGTTTCTTGTGTCGGATTGAATAGACTCCTTGCGTGCGGACGTATTGAAACCTACACCGGTACCAAACTCTTTCAGTTGACGGCTTCCAATGTTGGAAGTCATGATAATTATTGTGTTTTTAAAATCAATTTTTCTACCATAACTATCGGTAAGCAAGCCATCATCTAACACTTGAAGCAATAAATGAAATACATCAGGATGCGCTTTTTCGATTTCATCGAGCAGCACAACAGAATAAGGTTTCCTGCGGACTTTTTCGCTCAACTGACCACCTTCTTCATAACCAACATATCCGGGAGGCGCACCAACCAAACGTGAAATAGCAAATTTCTCCATGTATTCACTCATGTCAACGCGGATAAGAGCATCATCTGAATCAAAGAGATAACGACTTAAAACTTTGGCCAATAAGGTTTTTCCAACGCCCGTTGGACCTAAGAAAATAAAGGAACCAATAGGTTTATTAGGGTCTTTAAGTCCGGCGCGATTTCGGCGAATCGCCTTAACTACTTTCAAAACTGCTTCATCTTGCCCAATTATCGACCCGCGTAACTCTGTTTCCATATTAATAAGGCGCGATCCTTCATTTTGGGCTATGCGCTGAACAGGAACACCGGTTATCATAGCAACAACCTCTGCAACATTCTCGGCATCAACTACTTCGCGATTTATTCGGGATTGATCCTCCCATTTTTTTCGCTCATAGCTTAACTGATCCGATAATTGACGTTCCATATCTCTAAACTCAGCAGCTTTTTCATAACGAGTAGCTTTAATTGCATCCTGTTTGTTTTTACGCGCCGCTTCGATTTGCGATTCCAATTCTACAATCTTTTCTGGTACATTGATGTGGGTAATATGAACTCGCGAACCGGCTTCATCAAGTGCATCGATAGCTTTGTCAGGAAGAAAACGATCACTCACATATCTTTGCGTGAGATTTACGCAAGCTTTTATTGCCTCATCGGTATAAGTAACTAAATGATGATCTTCATAGCGACCTTTTATATTGTTCAAAATAACATAAGTCTCTTCGGGGGAGGTTGCTTCAACAATGATTTTTTGAAACCTTCTTTCAAGAGCTCCGTCTTTTTCAATATTTTGACGATATTCATCTAAGGTAGTTGCTCCAATGCATTGAATTTCACCACGAGCCAGAGCAGGTTTAAACATATTGGAAGCATCCAAACTTCCGGTTGCACCGCCGGCACCAACCATGGTATGTATTTCATCAATAAAAATAATCACGTCAGGATTTTTCTCCAACTCATTGATTAGAGCCTTCATGCGCTCTTCAAATTGCCCGCGATACTTCGTCCCTGCAACTAACGATGCCACATCTAATGCAACGATTCGCTTGTCGAATAAAGCCCTTGAAACCTTTCTTTGGATTATTCTTAAGGCCAATCCTTCCGCAATTGCCGATTTACCAACTCCGGGTTCACCAATCAAAATGGGGTTGTTTTTCTTCCGTCTGCTCAAAATTTGGGCAATCCGCTCCAATTCACGTTCACGACCTACAACAGGGTCAAGTTTATTCTCTTCAGCGAGACGAGTTAAATCCCGTCCAAAATTATCCAAGACAGGCGTTTTTGATCTACCATCAGCAGGCTTTATCGGACGGCTTCCTATCGGACGGTCATCGCCTGTTTCGCCAAACTCCGGTTCTTCGTGAGGCAATTCGCTTCGCACTTGAGTGTCGCCTTTATGAAATACATTCGATTTCAATATTGTTTTAATTTCATCGGTTACCATTTGATAATCAACACCATACTGCTCAAA
This sequence comes from Bacteroidales bacterium, assembly GCA_016937295.1. Taxonomy (GTDB): domain Bacteria; phylum Bacteroidota; class Bacteroidia; order Bacteroidales; family UBA1556; genus UBA6267. The sequence continues at coordinate 17,118 of JAFGWF010000081.1, read as the reverse complement.
AAGTTTTGTTATCAAATTATCTTCATCGCGCAATATCGCCAAAAGCAGATGCTCAGGCTCTATGGCGTCCGTATGATAAATTTTTGCTTCAAGATAGGTTCTTTTTAAACATTTTTCGGCTTGCTTGAGAAATGGGAGATTGTCCGTGTCCTTTATTTTGTTTCCTGTGTAAACAGACTTTTCAACTTTTTGTTTTAATTCCTTAGCATCAATCGAATAATATTGAAGAATTTTCATTACGCTGCTCATACCTTCACGCAGAATTCCTAAGAGAAAATGCTCTATTCCAATAGAATCATTTCCTAAACGAATGGCTTCCTCACGACTAAAACTGATGATGTTTTTTAATTGCTCTGAAAATTTAGCTTCCATAAATCATTATTTAATCCGGCAAAAATAGTTTAAACAACTATAAAGACGCCGAAAGACAAGTTAAAAAATTAAAACCTATCCATCGCACGTAGATGCAGACAAAAGTATTTTTCTATGAGGATGTATTTTGTTTAGCATCATTATTTTTTTAACAAAAAACTGTTAGTAATAAAGGATAATAGGTTAGTGTTTTTTTTGTACGTTCGTAAACTTGAAATTATGAAGAAAATTTCATTATAAATTATTGATTTATAAGATTTTAAAATATTTTATTTGATAAGAAAATGGCAGAAGACGAAAGCATATTAGCTGAGGATGGAGATAACAGACAATCGAGGATTGTAAATGTAAATATAGAAAAACAAATGAAAACTGCCTACATTGATTACTCAATGTCGGTAATAGTGAGTAGGGCATTACCTGATGTCAGAGATGGATTTAAGCCGGTGCATCGCAGGGTTTTGTTTGGAATGATGGATTTGGGTGTGTATTCGAACAGACCTTATAAAAAATCTGCCAGAATTGTAGGGGAAGTGCTTGGTAAATATCACCCACACGGCGATTCATCAGTTTATGACACCATGGTTCGTATGGCTCAGGATTGGTCGCTTCGATACCCTTTAGTTGACGGTCAGGGTAACTTTGGTTCTATAGATGGCGATAGTCCCGCCGCAATGCGTTATACAGAGGCACGATTGAAAAAGATTGCCGAGGAAATGCTTTCGGATTTAGATAAAGAAACCGTTGACTTTCAGCTTAACTTTGATGATTCATTGAAAGAGCCAACGGTTTTACCGTCTCGAGTACCCAATTTGTTAGTGAATGGTGCAAGTGGTATTGCTGTAGGAATGGCCACTAATATGGCTCCACATAATATTTCGGAAGTTATTGACGGCTGCGTTGCATATATCGACAATAACGACATAGAAATCAGTGAGTTGATGAAGCATATTATAGCGCCTGACTTTCCAACCGGCGGTATTATTTATGGTTATGAAGGCGTCAGGGAAGCATACGAAACAGGACGTGGTCGCGTTGTGATGAGGGGAGAGGCTACTATGGAAGAAGGTGTTAACGGCTCCCGTGAAAAAATCATCGTTTCTTCTATTCCATATCAGGTGAATAAAGCCGAAATGATTAAGAAAACAGCCGATTTGGTCAATGATAAGAAAATAGAAGGAATAGCCGATATTCGTGATGAATCTGATAGACAAGGTATTAGAATTGTTTATGAACTTAAAAAAGATGCAATTCCAAATGTGGTCTTAAACAATTTATATCAATATACCGGATTGCAAACGAGTTTTTCCATTAATAATATTGCTCTTGTAAAAGGTCGTCCTCAAATTCTGAATCTCAAGGAATTGATTAAGCATTTTATTGAGCATCGTCACGATGTTGTTGTAAGGAGAACCCAATATGAGCTAAATGAAGCTGAAAAGCGTGCTCATATCTTAGAGGGATTAATCATTGCCAGCGACAATATTGATGAGGTTATTTCCATAATTCGGAGTTCCAAATCACCGGATGAAGCTCGTGAAAGATTGATAGAACGGTTTAATTTGTCCGAGATTCAATCCAGAGCCATTGTAGATATGCGCTTGCGACAGCTCACCGGTTTAGAACAAGATAAGCTTAGAGCAGAGTATGAAGAACTTCTGAAGAAAATTGAAGATTTAAAGGAAATTCTGGGCAACTACGAATTGAGGATGAACATCATCAAAGATGAATTGATTGAAATAAAAGCAAAATATGGCGATGGAAGAAGAAGTCGTATTGAATTCAGCTCAGCCGACTTCCGTGTTGAGGATACGATTCCTGATGATGAAGTGGTAATTACAATATCTCATTTAGGCTATATCAAAAGAACTAATCTTTCGGAATATCGACTTCAGAATCGAGGTGGGAGAGGAGCAAGGGGCTCATCAACGCGCGATGAAGACTTTATTCAGCATGTTTTTATTGCCACAAACCACAACTATATTTTATTCTTCACCGAGTTAGGAAAAGTCTTTTGGCTTCGTGTTTATGAAATTCCGGAAGGGAACAAAACCAGCAAGGGGCGGGCAATTCAAAACATGATTAATATTGAACCTAACGACAAGATTAGAGCCTTTATCAATCTGAAAGACCTTAAGGATGAGGAATATATAAATAACAATTATGTAATTCTTTGCACGAAAAACGGCATTATTAAAAAGACTACTCTCGAGGCATATAGCCGCCCACGACAAAACGGAATCAATGCTATCACCATTAGGGAAGGCGATGAATTACTTGAAGCACGTCAAACGAATGGACAAAATGATATTCTTTTAGCTTTGAAATCAGGCAGAGCAATCCGATTTAATGAAGAAAAAGTTCGCCCGATGGGACGTAATGCTTCAGGTGTAATTGGAATTACTTCTGATGTGGAGAATGATGAAGTAATAGGAATGGTAACCATTAGCAATCCAGAGACAACAGTTTTAGTGGTTTCTGAGAAAGGTTATGGAAAACGCTCACCTATAGAGGATTACCGAATTACTAATCGGGGAGGAAAAGGCGTAAAAACTATCAATATTACAGATAAAACAGGGCAACTGATAGCAATAAAAGATGTTAACGAGTTGGATGAGTTGATGATTATGAATAAAACCGGCATTACAATTCGGATGTCTGTTGCAGATATGCGTGTAATGGGAAGAGCTACTCAAGGAATCAGATTAATTAAGCTTCAAGAAGATGACAGTATTGCCGCTGTAGCAAAAATTATTTCCATAAATGGTAATGAAAATGTCGATGAAGAGGGTGAGATAAATCACGAAAATTTAACAGAGGAGGAATCAAACATCGACTAAATTTGTTTTGGTCTTAGATTTGTAACTATTTTTGTAACTTAAATAATGAAATTATGAAACGTTTAATGTATTTAATCAGCATGCTGGTAGTTGCCGGTTATGCTTTTGGACAGGATGTGAATGTTGTATCTGCCTTCAAATATTACAACGACCAGTATCCTGATCTCGCAAAACAAGCAATTGACAAAGCCATTCAAAATGAAGGTTCAGCTAAAGAAGCTCGCACTTGGTTTTATCGTGGAAATATCTACTTACAAGTCAATAGCGTTGCGCACATGACCGATTTTCTAAAAAAAGGCTTAGACAAAGAAGCGGTTAAGCAAAGATTGGGCGAACCATCCGGTGGCATTAGAAATTACAAAAAACTTGAAGACGGTGAAAAATGGTCTTATAGTTTTGAATTAGTAATTTATTTTAGCAAAGGTCTTGTGGATAGTTGGGATTATCCCAATGAGGCACTTTACAGAAGCTTAGACGACGGTAAGACTTTGGATGTAGCTTATGAAGCATACCAAAAGTCATTGGCAATTGATCCTGAATACAAGAATTTTAACATCAGCCCAATGAATGCCATGATGGGCTTGGAAGCTGTAGCAGGCAGCTATTTTAATGCAGGTGTAAGTGCTTATACTGCTGAAAATTACAAAGAATCGATGTATAATTTGGAACGGGCTGTGAAAGTGTATGACGACTTACAAAAACCAAATCCAGAATTGGTTTACTATACTGGTGTAGCTTGTTTGCAAACCGGTGATACAGCAAAGGCAATTGATTATTACAACCGGGCAATAAAGATGAGTTATAAAGATAAATTATTGTATTACAATCTTGTAAATATCTATTTGGCTCAAAATAATACAGAAGCTGCTAAGAAAATTATTAAAATTGGTAGAGAATATCATCCCGCTGATCAAGACCTTTTAATCACCGAAGCCAATATTTACTTGAAAACAGGTGAAGCCGGTGAAGCTGAAGCTATTCTATTAGAAGCTGTAAAAAATGATCCAACAAATGCCAATTTATATTACGTAATCGGCGCCAACTATGATAACATTCTTAATGATACCACAAGTTCAACAGAAGCAAAAGACCATGCTTTTGAACAAGCACAAGTTGCTTATAAAAAGGCTTTAGAATTACAACCGGATTATTTTGATGCTAATTTCAATATAGGAGTTTTACTAAATAATAAAGCAGCGGAGATATTTGAATATATTAATAATCTTAGTATTGATGCAGAGGCTGAATATAATACAGGCAAAGAAAAAGCTACAGGATATCTAAAGCAAGCGCAACCATATTTGGAAAAAGCATATCAAATCAATCCAAAAGATCGTGATACTCTAATTCTTTTGAAACAAGTATATTTAAAAACCAATAATACCGAAAAATTTCAAGAAGTAAACAAACTCTTAAACGAGTTATAATATTCTATCATACCGTTATTTAGCCCTGATTTTTCAGGGCTTTTCTTTTTGCAATATATGTCTTATAATTAATATTATGTTAAATATAAATTTTCACAATACACCTATTGCTTTAAAAACACCAATTAGGTGCTAATTTAATTTGAATAAGGTCATACTTCCTATTTTCGGTATAATACAATTTATACTGCTTTTATATGCTTTAGAATTTCAATTATCTCGCTAAAATCAAACATTGAACTGAGAAACAAAAAATGCAAGGAGATTATATTCCTTGCATTTTACTTTGATTTAAAAAGAATCTTAATCTACAAATTGAGCGTCTTCCGTTGTATCTGATTTTGAATTTGGTTTTTTAGAATCGGCTTCAGAGCTTGTTTCTTGATTTCCTTCTTTTTTGGTTCCTCTCAGAATTTCCGGTAATTCTAAACCAGCCATTTCAAACATCTCCGTAAACGGTGGCAATGACGATAGCATTCCGCTGAGGAAATTGGCTGTTGCAGGTGTTTTTCCGTCCTTTCCACTGTTCATATTATCCCAAACAGTAACTTTATCAATTTTGATGTTTTTGATAGCTTCTACTTGTTTTTCAACAAGTTCCGGTAATTTGTCAGCTATCATAAGCATTACGGCATCTGTTGAATTATTATTAGCAGCAGCAACAATTGATTTGAAACCGGCAGCTTGTTTGGTTAAAATTTCAAAGATACCCTTAGCTTCAGCCTCCATTTTTGCATAAATAGCGTCTGCTTCTCCCCTTGCTTTACGTCTGATTTGTTCGGCAATTGCTTCAGCATCAATTTCTATTTTTTCTTTGTCAATCTGGGCAGGAACAACAATATTAGCAAATTGAGAAGCTTTATCTCTTTCAGCGCGAACTTCTTCAGCTTTTCGTTCAGCATCATAGGCTTCTTTTAGGGCTTCTGCGGCCTTCACTTTTTCAGCAGCAATGGCAATCCGTTCAGCTTCAGCCTCTCTAATCCTTCGTTCTGCATCGGAGTTTGCAATAGTGATTTTAGCCAAGTTTTCGCCTTCAACAGCAGTAGCATTGGCTTCTGAAGTTTTAATACGCTCACTTTTCAAGGCATCAGCCTCACCAATTTTGGCTTTAGCAATGGCATCAGCTACGCTTATGCGTTCTTTCTGATTCGCCTCGGCCTCCCCTATTTTTGAGTTAGCAACTGCGTCAGCAACTAAAATTCGTTCTTTTTGACTTGCAGCGGCCTCTCCCACTTTTGCATCCGCATCGGCATCAGCAACTTTGATACGTTGCTCCTTGACAGCCATAGCCTCACCAATCGAACCATCTCTGTTTTTCTCTGCCACGCTCTTTTTGGCTTCATTTATAGCATGAGCAGCAGCTTCTTTTCCTAAGGCAACAATATAACCTGATTCGTCTTTTAAGTCGGTTACGTTTACGTTGATGAGTTTTAGACCAATTTTCTTAAGTTCAGCTTCGACATTCGATGAAACTGCTGCTAAGAATTTATCCCTGTTGTTGTTAATCTCTTCAATATCCATTGTAGCAACAACCAAACGCAGTTGACCAAAGATGATATCTTTTGCCAAATCGTGAATCTCAGTTTGGTTTAGACCTAATAATCTTTCTGCAGCATTATTCATTACACCAGGTTCCGTTGACACACCAACCGTAAACCGAGATGGAACATCGACACGAATATTCTGGCGACTAAGCGCACTTGTCAGATTGACCTCAATTGAAATCGGTGTTAAATCCAAAAATTCATAATCTTGAAAAATCGGCCAAACAAATGCGGCTCCTCCGTGAATGGTTTTTGCGGATGCTCCTCCTGCTGCTGTTGACTTTCCAATTTTTCCGTAAACCACCAAAATCCTATCCGAAGGACATCTTTTGTATCTCTTAAATAAAGATACTAACATTGTGAAAATGAAAATAATCCCTGCGATTATTCCAATAACTAAATAGCTGAAACCCATAATAATAAAGTTTTGATTATAAATAAATTAACTACTCTTTTTTACTAACAGGATATTTCCTGAAATAATTTTTTCTACTTCCACAATAGTGTTTGTTGCAAAATCTATGTCTTCATCAGTCATTGCGTCAAGCTCATGTATCGAACCCTGAATTTCGATTTGAACTTTTCCCATTCCTCCTCTCTTAGCTTGTATTGGAATGTAAACTGTAGCTATTTTACCAACAGCATTCTTAAAATCCATAGTTCCACTGGATACCATTCTACTCAAGAAATAGAATAACGTGGACATGATTGCCATCATAACTAAACCACAAACAAAAGAAATTAGTAAGGTGGTGGTTAATGAGTAATTGGCTGAAATACATGCTAATCCACTCCAACTAAAGACGGTGAAAAACCCCACCATGTTGCGAAGAGTGAAAAATTGATAGGGAATTCCGTCATCAAATTCAACATCTATGTCGGTATCTCCGGCAACTTGAACATCTAAATCACCGAGTGCAAATACAGAAATCATTTGAATAAGGAAAAACACTGAGGAAACAATTGCAGCAATCCAATAGATCTTTTCGATTGTAGTTAGCTCTGAAAACCATTCGTTCATATCCAATAAATTTTAGGTGGTTGCGTCTTTAGAAAACTTGCGCAAGATAGAAAATATTTTAATTAGATTGGTTTTTCTACGTTTTTTTTCTGATACAAATAGGACGCCGCTATGCGGCTACAAATAGGACGCCGCTATGCGGCTGGACTAATTTCGTGAATAAAAGAAACTTCTATTCCTGAAAGTCGGCTGCGTAACGGCGACCTTATTATTTTATCTGACCGGATTAAATGGACTTTTTAGCCAAGTAAAAATCTATCAGTTCGATTGATTTGTCGTTCAAACGGTTCTCAACTTCTTCAAGAGTTGCTGGAGGTGGAACGATTACTTTTTCTCCCGGAACCCAGTCGAGTGGCAATGCAACTTTATATTTATCAGCAGTTTGCAATGCTTTTAGTGAGCGAATAATCTCGTCCATGTTTCTACCGACATTTAGTGGGTAATACATGATTAAGCGGATTTTTTTTGAGGGATCAATAAAAAATACCGCACGAACAGCCGCTGTGGTGGATTCATTTTCCATCAACATGCCATACTTTTTGGATACACTCATATCCAAATCAGCAATGATTGGGAAGTTGAAATACACACCTGTATTGTTTTTAACATTCTGTACCCAAGCCAAATGTGCGTGAATACTGTCGATGCTTAAACCTAAAAGCTCAGTGTTCAACTCATCGAATTCCCCTTTGCGCAATGCAAACCCAGTCATTTCAGTGGTACAAACCGGAGTAAAGTCGGCAGGATGCGAAAACATCACAATCCACTTGTCTTTTGCAAAATCCGATAATTTGATTTTACCTTTAGTAGTTACGGCTTCGAAGTCAGGAGCCATGTCGCCAATTCTTGGCATAGAAAATTGATTTAGTTCTTCCATGATTTAAAATTTAATTGTTTAAAATTTGTTTAATACGTTATTATTTATTCAAAAAAGCGTTGTACATCCACACCGTTTTCTCTTGTTCACGAATATAATCGCTCATCAGACTTGCAGTTCCTTCATCACCAGCCTCTTGCGCAAGTTCCATAAGTTTTCGTTGTTGACTTATCACTATTTGAAAACTGTTTAAAATGTTTTTCATATTGCTTTCGCCATCAGCAGTTTCTGTAACTTCCTTAATTTCACTTGAGTGCATATATTCGGAATAGCGATACTCCGGCTTTCCGCTTAAAGTGAGAATTCGCTCCGCAATTTCATCCACTTTTAGGTTAAGGTCATTGTACAATTCCTCGAACTTGGCATGAAGCTCAAAGAATTTTGCACCTCGAATATTCCAGTGAAAACCTCTTACATTGGCATAAAACACTTGGTAATTAGCTAATAAGCTATTTAATCCGTTAGACAACTCCTTTGATTTTTCGATATTTAATCCTATTGAATTCATAAATTTAAAGTTTGATAGTTAATGTTAAAATTTGACGTTGCAAAAGTACATCCACTTATTATATTTGTCAAATCAATAATTGTTATATTATTATAAATATTATCTATATGACTTTACAACAATTAGACTATGTAATTTCGTTATCGAAACATAAAAATTTTGAAAAAGCTGCAGAAATTTGTTTTGTTACACAGCCAACACTAAGTATGCAATTAAAAAAGCTGGAAGAAGAAATCGGCTTTTTGATTTTTGATCGAACAAAAAAACCATTGCAGCAAACTCCGTTCGGATCAGTTTTTATTGATAAAGCTACCATTATTTTAGAGGAAGTCAATGAACTAAAAGCCATTGTAAACCATGATATATTTGCAATAGACGGGGAATATCGACTTGGTATTATTCCAACTTTAGCACCTTATATATTGCCATTACTTTTGCCCGAAATTGCATCAAAACACTCAAAAACCAACTTAATTATCTATGAGTTACAAAGTGAAGAAATTATTGAAAGGTTGAAAAACCGTTCTTTAGATATTGCTATTCTTGCGACTCCGCTTGAGGAAAAGTCATTAGATGAGAATATTATTTTTTATGAACCCTTTTACGGATATTTTCCGGATGGACATTATCAGTTAAAAAATAAGTTTATTGATATTAATGATTTGGATTTAAATGAGTTATTAATATTGGAGGAAGGCCATTGTTTTAGAAATCAGACTTTAAGAATTTGTCAAGTGAAGGATAATTTTTCAGGAAATAATATTTCCTATCAAAGTGGAAGCATCGAAACGATTAAAAGGTTAGTGGAAAAAGGAATGGGTTTTAGCCTAATTCCGGCATTGTCGAAGGAGATTGGAACAAATCCCAATTTACTTAGGGCTTTTAGTGCTCCAATTCCGGCAAGGGAAGTATCTTTAGTTTCGCATCGAAATTTTCATAAAACGGGCATTAAAGCGACGGCCAAAAAGATTATTTTAGAAAATTTGCCTTCGGAATTTGAAACAGGCACAAATATTCGAATGATTAAATGGCGATAATATTACCCTTCCAAACTCACTTGAATAATCCGGCCATTCATTAACTTTCGGTGGTTTAGGGCAAAATCTGCAATATATTTTCCCATGGATTCCGGTCCAACAGGCGCGATAAAGCCTGGGAAAGCGGACTTTAGCATTTTTGTTCCAACGGCTCCCGGACAAATCGCATTGACGTGAATATTGTGCGGCTTAAACTCAACTGCAAGCGATTCGGTTAGGTTTGCAATGGCCGCTTTTGATGCACTGTAAGCCGAAAGTCCGGCAAATTTACGGCTACCTTGCACCCCACCCATACTTGCGATATTTACAATGTGGCTTCCCTCCTCTTTATTGAAATATGAAAAAAGAGCTTGAATCAACTTGACAGGTGCTAACAAATTGATTTCAAATGTTTTTTGCCAGTCAGCAGAAGTTAATTCGGTAAAACTTTTATTGACTAAATAACCGGCATTATTTATCAAAACATCAACGACTCCAATAGAATTTACCTTGAAGAAATCCGATATTTGAGTAATGATTGGCGAAAAGTCTGATTGCCCTAAATCAAAAGAAAAGGTCTTAATGTTTTTATATTTAGCTTGATTTTCAAGTTCGATCAAGCCTTCCTGGCTACGGCCAAGAGCGAAAACAAGATTGCCCGAGTTGGAATTCGCTAATTCGAGCGCAGTATAGAAACCGATACCCGAACTTGCCCCAGTTATAATACAATTCATTCAATTAGATTTAAACCATTAATAATCAAATTTCTATAGTGTTCATTTTCTTGAGAAGCTATTAGATAATCTTTTACATCACTATGCAATGAAGAAGTAGAATTTAATAACTCAAGAATTTCCAAAGATAATAGCCAATCGTTTGGAAAATGAATTTTTACCTCTTTGAAAATCTCCCCCAATTTTTCGGTATTCTTTGGATTAGTTTCACGAATAGTTCGCACGGCAGAATAAAATTCAATAAGCCGAGGCGAAAGGTTTGTAAAGCGTTGGGTTGTGATGTCGCTCACATAAGAATCCGGATCATATTCCGTTTTATCTGCCGAACCCGCATAAACGGAAACAACTTTTTGTCCTACAGCCATATCGAAAATTCCCCAATCAGGTTGGAAAAGAATTTTTTCTTTGTAACTCACTGTACAGTCTATAAATGAAATGATTAGAGTATCGGCATTCCTGTTTTTACGAATAGTATAAATCTTTCCAGAAAGTTGTATTCCTGTATTAAATTCCCAATTAACCATCTTACCAAAATCAATTCCTAACGCCTTTAATTCGTTGAAACGATACATTTTCAGGGGCTTTTCAAAACCAAAAGGAGTACCGATTGGAGAAGAATACCCATGAGAATGATATTCAGCGCCATGGCCGGATAATAGCTTATTTTGTTCACATAAAATGGTCGGACCTACTGTTTTAAACCAAGCTACATTTCCATCGTCGTTGTAGATTGCATCTGAAAAAATGCCGGAAATTTGCAAACCAGAGTCAAGCTCAATTGTTGCAACAGCTTGTGAATCAATAGCCTTTTTCACCCCTACTGCTCCGCCTTTGCGAAGAGCCATTGTGTCAGCAAATTGGTTTAAAACTACGGTAAGGTGAGAGAAATCAGGAGTAACAAAAAGTTGGGGTTGTTGAGTTGTTATGTCAAATGAATAATTTGCTGTTTCGATAGAATATGGAATTTTAGCAACCAAAGGATTGAGGCAAGCTTGAGATTCACTCAAGGAGCTCAATAAACCTGCGCCATAAATCTTCGGGTTTTCCAAACTGCCAATGAGGCCATATTCCACAGTCCACCAGTGTAGGTTTCTGATTTTTGCCATTTCCGATAACTCTCCCATATTGTTTTGTGTGTTTAAAACCTCATGCTCAGCCTCTTGAATTTCTTTCTCTGTGGAGTTTGGATTTTCTTTAAGAATGCTCAACTTCCGAATCGCTTCATAGAGCAAAGTGTCCATTTTGGAACTTAACGCTTTTGAGCCAATTTCGCCGAAAAGTCGAAGATATTCAGCATACTCGGGATTAGCGATTATGGGAGCATGGCCGGCTGCTTCATGCACAATGTCGGGTGCAGGAGTGTATTCAATATGTTCAATAAAACGAATATCGGCAGCGATTACTAGCACATTATACGCCTGAAATTCCATAAAAGCATTCGGAGGAATGAAACCATCAACACAAACCGCTCCCCAACCAATTTTTGCTAACATCTCATTCATTTCCTCAATATTTGGAATTTTTTCGATACTAATTCCTGTTTTGTACAATCCTTCCATATAAGCAGAATGAGCATGCTCATGCAGAAAATGAAAACTTTGGCGCATGATATATCTCCAAACAGCATGGTCGATGGAAGTATAATCGCTATATCGTTGGTCAACAATATATTTCTTCAGGTGGTCAGGTAATCGTTTTACTGCCGGATTAGTCATGATAAATCGGTTGAAAAATTAAATATGAACTGTTGTTAATATATTGATTTATTGTAGAATAAAATGTCTATTTAAAGTTAAGGTTAAAGTGCAAATGTTGAATTAAATCACGCTTAAACTTATCAATTTCGGGTCTTCGCTTTACATCAAAGAAATGAATTCCGGGCATTTTTTTCAACCCAATAAATTTCTGGGCAGCGTGAAAGCCGAGAAAGACATCATCAACACTTTTGTTTTCAAAAATAAAGGAAGAAGTTGCGTTGTTAAAGGCCTCTTCTGGAGCGTTCCAAGTGGTTATAAACATATACTTTTTAGCTTCGAGCAGACCCCCTGTGCCATATTTTCCACCACCTGATCGACCGTCATCCGTAAAAAGTTGTCCTTTTCCTCCCGAAAACACCTTTTCGATATAATTCTTAAAACCAGCCGGAATATCAAACCAATAAACCGGTGAAATATAAATGATTACATTTGCCCAGATATATTTTTCAACCTCCTCCTCAGGATTAAAACCTTCATTAATTACGGTTGATTTCACTTCAAAATCGATTTCTTTGAAAAAATCAAAAGCAGTTTTTGCTAATGTAGAATTTAAAATTCCGGGCGAACTTGGCCAAAATTCATGACCATTAATTATTAAAATCTTCTTCATAATGTTATATTATTCTAAACGAATATCTTTGAAAACGAAATATTCTGTAGATGTAATTTAAAATTAGGGAATTATCAGGCGATAAAATTATGCAATATTGAGTTTCAAAAATTCTGATAATAAACATGAATACATCATAGGATTATTTCCTCTGCAATTGCAAGGCATCCTGTACAGAACGTTGATTACCATTGACATAAGCTACCACAAACGCTTCCGGAATCCCAAGGTTAACCACTTGGTTCTTCATATTGACTGCATCATTATAGTTTTCAAAATTGCCAACTAAATAAACATTTAAACCGTCTGCTTTTGTTTGTTTTTCGATAGTAAAAGGCAATTGAAGCATAGAGTTTACGGTAGCAACAGGAATATTACTTTTAAAGGCACCAATTTGAACTTTATAAATTATATTATAAGTTGCTGTATCTTGCGTAACATCTTGAATATTGGTGTTTTGGGTGTTCACTTCAGGTTCCGTTGGCGTAGGTTCAATAGGTGGATTTATCACCGGAGTCACATTCTGATTTGGCGTAATTTCTGGCTGTTGCAAAGCATTGTTTGCCGTAATCTCCCTTGCCCGATTTATGCTGATTTTTTGTCCATTATAAAAAGCCACAACAAACGCATCCCGAATGCCTCTATTACGAATCTCTCTCTGCATTGTTAAAGCCGAATTCACATCGGTATATTTGCCATTAAAATAGCGATAATAACCATTTGGCATCCTGTCATACATTAAGTCGTCAAGATTGAGCAGCCTATCCTTAGTTCTGGAACCTCCGAAAACTCCAATTTGCACTGAATAGAACAATTCCGGAGTGCTGAAATCCCCTTGAGGAATGGCATCAGGCGAAATAGTTGTAGGTGCTGAAGTCGTGCCTGCTGCTGTGGGTTGACTTGGTGCAGTGGCAGTATATGTTGTTTTGTTTGCTGCAATTGCCACTTCAGCAATTTTCTTATCGGTAAATGCTTGCCCGCTCTGAATAAGTTGTCGTGCTTGAGCAACCGTAATTCTTTGCCCATTGAAATATGGCACGATGAAAGCGTCTGTGTAGCCCACTTGTCTAATTTGGTTTCTTGCGCCAACTGCATCATCATAGGCGGTGAAAACTCCGGCCATATAGCGATACCATGCTGAATTCGGGCGTTGTTCTATCGAAATCGGTGTAATTCCGACAATCAAATTTGGATTTACCGTATTCCGGAATGCTGCAATTTGAATTTTATAGATTAACCCTTCAGGAAGGTCTTGTTGAATTTCAATTGGTTTGGATTCATTATAAAATGACTCAACGCTATTAGGTTGATTTTGACTAACATAAATACCAATGGATTCGGATTTTTTAAGCTGAACTTTACGTTGAACTTCCGGTGATAGTAATGATTCGTCTAAGGAAAGAAGCTCTTTGCGATTCATTTTGTCAATTACTTCAACAGTCAAATTTGTTGGACGTTCAACCACAATCGGCTCAACCTCCGTGTTTGTTTGCTGTATCTGAGATTGGGATGGATAATCTGTGGTATTGCTTTGAGCTGGGTTTTGATTCTCGGCTACTTGTTCATTTTCAACAGTTGCGCTATCAATATTTGCAATTATAGGACTATCTGTTGGAATTTCCTCAGCCCCACGCCCACTATTTGCAACTGTGGAGTTGATAAGATTTATGGCCTGAACTTGTTGATTAATAGCTAACTGTTCCAAATTCTCTGCCTCTTGAAGAATCTGTTGTCGCTCTTCATTCGTTAATTTTGGATTTTTTAGTGCTTCGCGGTTTTCTGCTGCAAGCTCATAGTTTGAAATCCCCGATTCTAATAAAACCAAGCCTTGGTTTTGCATCACATCATTTTCAACTTGATTTAGCTTAGTATTAGCTTCTACTAAATTAGCCAAAAATTTAGTTTTATTCTGACTTGCTCGAATATCAACTGAAGTTAAAATAAGCTGCATAGCATTCTGATTCAGAGCTTTAGCTTGCAAATTTAAGCTCTTTCTCAGTTTGCCTCTATTTTGAGTTGCCAATTGCTCCAAAGAATCAGCTACCAATTTCAATTCTTGCGATTGTTTTAACATTTCAGTGGCAACAGATGTATCTGTAGTTGCATAATTTCCATAAACCAGTGTATAGCCCAAAGTGCGAAGATATTCCTCACGCTCAGTTAATTGAGCAATTTCTTCTTCGATATCTTCTACTTCCGCTTCGGCATCTTCGATATCATCCGATATTTCGCTTTTCGTAGATAGGTCATTAACACGCGATCTCCGAATTCGAAGAGAGTTAATATGACTATTGAGTATTAAAAGCTCATTTTCTAAATAAAATCTCTTAATTACTATTTGATCTAACTCATTAAAATATTTAATCTTAGCTGTCTCATTATGCAAAGATGAAGTATCTGTTTGCAATACAACTGCCTCCGCGATTTTATCTATTTGTTCGGATAAGGCTTCAGATTCTGCAAAAGTTTTATTCTCAGATGCTTCAGTCGTAGCAATTATAGGCAAAGTGGTGAGTGTAGATTGTATCTCATTTAAGGATTTTACAATTAATTCCTTTTGAATAATTTGATTTTCAATAGGTTGAATTTTAGTTCTTAACACATTGTATTTTTGTATTTCACTCGACAACTCAGCTTCAATATCCTGTACCTTATTAAGACTTTTTGATTTTTTATTATCATTGTCGGCTAAATATGCTTCAGCCTCAATATTTTGACGTTGATTTTCAAGGGATATAATTTTGTCTTGCGATTTCGCTATGGAAGAAATTCGCCTTTTGTTTTCATTTTTTAAAGCGGAAATTTCTTGATTCACCTGCGAAGTTACTGTTGCAATTTGATTGCTTATGTTTAATGCGGTGTCGGAATAGTTTAGCTTAAGATTCGAGGAAATGGACTTGGCGTTTTTAAAATCAGAAACTGAAATTGCCTGATCTGCTTGCTGAAAAACAATATTAATCTGCTCAATATCAGACAGTACCTTGTTGTTCAACTGAATTAGATTCCGGTTTAAAAGCTTAATAGCATTTGCTTTTGCAAGAGATTCATTGTACTGTTGCACTAATTCTGTTTTATTTTCTTGTAATTCAGTCAGCTCTGATTCAGATGTGGTAGTTTTAATGGTTAAATCCACTTGAGATAGGGCATCTTCAATTTCATTTAAATTTTGAATTTCATTATTTAAAAGTTTATTTGTAACTGAGGTTTGATTTATTAATTCTTTATGAATTAATTGATTACGAGTCGCTTTTTGAATAAGAGGTTGAAGTTGGTTTTGAGCTACCTGATTTTGCTCTTCCGTGCCATAATTCTTTATTATCAATTGTTGTTCAAAATTAGTGTTTGTTGCGACAATATTTGGTTCATTTTCGGTGACAGCAGCAAGTACACGATTTGTTTGTTTGGTTTGAAAATCAATATCATTTTTAATGGATTCTAAATTTGTGAGTTCAACTTTTTCCCCATTTTCTGTATCAATATTGTTAGAATTATCTAATCGCGAAATAATATAATTTGAAGCGTTAACTTGTGAGTTACGCTTATTAATTTCAGCAATTTTAGTTGTGTTTTGTTCGATTAAGTTTAAAAGGCTATCTTTTTGAGAAATTAGAGTCAATTGTCTTTCCCCTGCCGACATTTCAATTTCTTTTTCAATGCGATTTAATTCAAGTTTATTAATTGTGTTATCGGATTCTAAGCGATAAATATCGTCTATTGAAATATTTACATCTGTGGAGTTAATCGACAAACTTTCGTTTAAATCATTTTCAATTCGGTCTAATTCACGATTTAATGTAAATGCTATTTCTTTTTTCGCCGTTGAAATTTCTTGAATAGAATCGGTATTTATTTCTTCAATAGAATTTTCAATTTTGGTTAACCTTTCAATGGCGTTTTCTTCCGTATAATTATAGTTTTCATAAATTTCGATTGCCGTCAAGAGTTTTTGTTGGGACTCGAAAAACGATTCACTTTTTTGGTTGATTTGGTTCTTGATTCTACCTCTTCCTTCTTCATTATTTGCTTTTTGAAAATCTTGCTGAAGCTCAGTAATTTGCGTTGCTAATTCGTTAGAGGTTTTTCTTTCTTCAATTATTATACTCGCTATGGTGTTGGTTTTGTTTTGATTGTTTACAATTAGATTCTTTACTGTTTCTTCTTTTGCTTTAATTGCAGTTAAAACCTCCTTGAATGCTTCAGCTTCAGTATTTTGCATATCTTGATTAGCTTGGGCTAAGGTTGCTGCGGAATCTTGTGCGGTTTCAGGATTTTGCCCGACTTGCCCGCCATTTTCGGTTTGATTGCCCTGAGTTTCGCTTCTCACTTGGGCTATGGCTGCTGCGGTATCTTGTGCGGTTTCAGGATTTTGCCCGACTTGCCCGCCATTTTCGGTTTGGTTGCCTTGAGTTTCG
>JAFGWF010000080.1 GCA_016937295.1 Bacteroidales bacterium | reverse complement strand
CCTACCGAAACCTGATGCTCGGCTGATAGGATTTCGAAAGGGGTGCTGGGTTTGAACCAGCCTAAAATACAAATTAGTAGAAATGCAATGGTCTTGGTCATGTTGAATAGTTTAATTTGTTCGAATTGCTTCCACAGGATTCAATCTTGATGCCAAAATAGCCGGTATTAATCCCGCTACAATGCCAATAAATACAGATACTGAGATTCCGGTGAGAATATTTTTTATCGTCAAAACAATTTTAAAATCAATCATCTCATTTGCTATCAGAACAACCCCAAAAACTAATAGCAGCCCAATAACGCCTCCAATTAGAGAAAGAAAAATGGACTCAAATAAAAACTGAAATAAAATGAAATAATTTTTGGCTCCCAAACTCTTTTGAATGCCAATCAGTTTAGTTCGCTCTCTTACCGAGACAAACATGATATTAGCTATGCCAAATCCTCCAACTAAAAGCGATAAACCTCCAATAAACCAGCCGGCAATATTTAACGTAGCAAATATTCCATCAAAATTTTTGGTCAAGTTGGTAATTTCGTTAATGCTAAAATTGTCATCAGACTTAGGTTTTAGCCGCCTAACTGAACGCATTATGCCCGTAATTTCGTCTCTTAATTCATCATTTGAAACGCCTTCCTTAGCCTTTACAATAATCATAGGATTGTAACGGTCGCTGCGAATATTTACTAATTTTCGGGCTTGATTGATAGGAATTAGCAATTGATTGTCGCGTGACTCATTGAAAATATCGGAGCCTTCTTTCTTGAAAATCCCAATGACTGTCATATTAACTCCTCTGATTTTTAATTTCTTACCAATTGGATTTTCATTTTTAAAAAGATTTGTGGCTATTTCGTGACCAATTATGATTACTGAAGAACCGGAAATGCCTTCGTTCACAGTAAAATAACGCCCTTCGGATAGGTCAAAGCTGAATATTTTATCATAATCGTTCGATACTCCTAAAATCGAAACGTTAGTCATTTGTTTGCCTTCATGCTCGATTGGGATTTGAGCGCTGACCATAAACACAACATTTGCAGCTCCATTACTCCGATTTTGTAATTCATTCATATCGTTAATGTCAGGAACTGGACGTTGGAAGTATTTCCACCAAGGAAAATCATTATTAAATTCCCAAGGCCATTTTTGAACATATAAAACGTTATCGCCTAATGAATTAATGCTTTCGCTGATTTTTATGTGTAATGAATCCACTACAGTCAAAACAGTGATTACTGCAAAAATACCGATGGTAATGCCAAGTAGCGATAGTAAGGTTCTAAGCTTATTGACAAGTAATTGCTGAATTGCAAATATGTAAGATTCTTTTATTAACTTTAGAATAATTTTCATCCAATTGTTGGTTAAGGAATAAATGGTTTAATTCAAATGAAATTATAACTTAAATCCTGCATTCAAAATTAAATAATATAGTTAATGCTCCAAACTAAAGATTTTTCACAAGAAATTAAATTTGGTTAATATGTTATTTTGCAGTATTAATATTAAAAACATGAGATGTAGTATAATTAATTGGGGGGTATATCATTAAAAAACATATAAAAGATGGTAAGTGTATTAAAATAATATGGGGGTAACAATAAAAAATATATTTTTGCGCAAATTTTAAAACATAAATTTATGGCAACATTACGTTTTAAGGCATTGGAAGATGTGGTTCATCGCAAACCTATTCATCCGGAAATAAAGTTTTCAAAGGTTTCGGAGTATTACGGATTAAATGTATTTGATCGCAAAAAGATGCAACAGTATTTATCCGTTGAGGCTTTTGATATGGTGGAAGATTCGATTACTCATGGCACTCGTGTCGATCGAAGATTAGCCAATCAGGTAGCGCTTGGCATGAAGGCATGGGCTATTGAGCGTGGAGCCACTCATTATACGCATTGGTTTCATCCATTAAATGGTACTACAGCCGAAAAGCATGACTCATTTTTTGAACCGGTTGAGGGTGGGGGAGCAATTGAAAACTTTTCCGGATCTTTGTTAGTTCAGCAAGAACCGGATGCCAGCAGTTTTCCCAGTGGTGGCATTCGCAATACCTTTGAAGCAAGGGGCTATACCGCATGGGATCCGTCAAGTCCGGCTTTTATTATCGACACAACTCTCTGTATTCCAACGATTTTTGTTTCTTATACAGGCGAGGCTCTTGATTACAAAACTCCATTGTTGAAATCTAATGTTGCTCTTGATGCCGCTGCTCGTAAAGTTTGCGACTATTTTCATAAGGATGTTCAAAAAGTGATTGCCACTCTTGGATGGGAGCAAGAGTATTTTTTGGTGGATGCCGCTTTGTATAATGCCCGTCCCGATTTAGCTCTTACCGGGCGAACGTTGATGGGACATTCGGCATCAAAAGACCAACAGCTTGAAGATCACTATTTTGGCTCAATTCCAGAACGGGTTTCAGCTTATATGAAAGACTTTGAGTTTGAGGCTTTAAAATTAGGAATTCCTGTCAAAACTCGTCATAATGAGGTGGCGCCCAATCAGTTTGAATGTGCTCCGGTTTTTGAAGAGGCTAATCTGGCCGTTGACCATAATATGTTGTTGATGAGTGTGATGGAGCGAATTGCGAAAAAGCACAATTTCCGAGTTCTGTTTCACGAAAAACCTTTTGCCGGTGTAAATGGCTCTGGAAAACATAATAATTGGAGTATGGCAACCAATACGGGTATTAATTTATTATCGCCTGGAAAAAATCCTAAATCTAATCTTCGTTTCTTGACGTTTGTTCTCAATACGTTAAAAGCTGTTTCTGATAATGCTGACTTGTTGCGCGCCAGTATCTTAACTTACAATAATACCTTTCGTCTTGGAGCTAATGAAGCACCGCCGGCTATTATATCCGTCTTTCTCGGCAAACATATTAACGATATGTTAGAGCGAATTGAAAAAAGTGTTAGTGATAAAAAAACCATGACTCCCGATGAGAAGGCTGCCTTAAAATTAGATATCGGTAAAATTCCGGAAATTTTGTTAGATAATACCGATAGAAACCGAACCTCTCCGTTTGCTTTTACAGGAAATCGGTTTGAGTTTCGTGCTGTTGGGAGCAGTGCCAATTGCGCTTCGCCTATGATTGTTCTAAATTCCATAATGGCCGACCAGTTGAACAGTTTTCATGAGGAGGTTCAGAATGAGGTAAGCAAAGGGTTTAAGCGTGATGAGGCCATTTTTAGAATTCTTAGAAAATATATTAAGGCAACAAAAAACATTATTTTTGAAGGCAATGGATACTCTGATGAATGGTTAAAAGAAGCTGAAAAACGCGGACTTACAAATATTCGTCAGGTGCCGGAGTCACTCAAGGCCTTTGTCAGCCCAAGTACAATTAAGTTGATGGAACGCAACAATGTATTGTCAAAGAGGGAGTTAGAAGCTCGACATGAAATTCGGCTTGATGTGTTTAAAAAGAAGGTTCAAATTGAATCACGAGTTTTGGGTGATTTGGCCATAAATCATATCATTCCTACTGCGGTGAAATATCAGAATGTTTTGATTGAAAATGTAAGAGGAATGCGCGATTTATTAAATACCGGTGAATTTAATCGACAAGCCGGCCTGCAATTAGAAACATTGAAAGAGATTTCAGCTCATATTTCTTCAATCAAAGAAGGTGTGGATGCTATGGTCGAACAGCGTAAAATTGCAAATGCTCATAGTTTGATTGACGATGTAGCGCAAGCATATCAGGTTGGTGTTGTACCTTATATCGAAGAAATAAGATATCATATTGATAAGCTTGAATTGATTATTGATGATGAGATATGGCCGCTGCCCAAATATCGCGAATTGTTGTTTATTTCGTAGATTGAATTAAAAACATAAAAAAAGCTGTCAATTCTGGCAGCTTTTTTTATTCTTCATCACCTTCTATATCAGCTTCTATGTCGCCTCGTGGATTTTTTATTACCCAGTTTTCAAAATTTTCATCCGCTATCATTCCATCACCTAAAATTACTTTGTCCGGACTTACCACTTTCACTGCAACATTGCTGTAAATTTTCTTTGTATTCTGGTCCCAAACTAACTCTTCGGTATATAATTTTTCACCGTTTTGATTTGTTGCAATTACGTTATATTTTGCAATTATTATGTGATCTGTAGGGATATTTTTTGCGTAGTTGGCTTTCAATGAGGATGATACCTTCCCAATAGAATCAAAAAACTGCACATCTATGCCCTTCTTCATTTCAACATATTCCAACTCTCCTTCAAACCTATCGACTTGTGGACTAATGATTTTTATTTTTACTTTTCCTGAGTCAACAATTTCACTGGTGATATTGTATGATGTTTCGATAGGTAGTGTTTCATCGATTTGCAGTGCTTGAACAACACTAATATCATTTTCACAAGAAAAAAGCACTATCCCAAAAAATATTGGGATAGTGCTTTTAAGAATTACTTTAGGAAAGTTTTTCAGCATCATTATTCTTTTCGTGCTCGAACAGTTGTTGTTTCGTTAATCCAACATTCTACTGTAAACGATTGACCTTCTGTTAGATTACGCATAAAGATATCTGTTTGAACAGGAAAATTCTTTCGGATTACAGCCAGTTGTTTTTGAGCGATGTCTTTTATCTTTTCGTCCGTTGCAACGCTTGCAGCCTTTGCAAACATATCAGCAGCAACCCAATATGCTACCGGCAAATCCTTGAACGTGCAACTACTTGCTGACTTAACATATAACTCACCAATAATCAGATACGCAAAGGCATCATCAGGACGAAGTTTCAAAACATTACGAGCAGCTTCCCTTGCTTTAGCCAACTTACCGGTTTTGTTGTAAATATCAGCCAATAGAAGATAGGTGTCTGCTTTCTTTGAACTTAAGCTGTCAGAAGTCATTTCGATTGCTTGATTTAGGTATCCTTCGGCTTGGTCGTAAAGCTCACGCTCTAAGGCCATTTTTCCCATACTGTATGCTGATTGAGCATTTGGAGCTATTTTATGAACTTGCTCAAGAGCTTTAAAATAAAGGTTCTCTTTGGTGCACATACGAAGCTCAAAAAGTCGAACCAAATTTCTGGCAAGAATGGTGTCCGTTGGATTCTCATCGAACTTGGGTTCAAAGACTTTTACCAAATTTTCGCAGGTAGCAATCTGAACCATGATTGGTTCTAAGTTATTCAGTACCTTTTTATAAGGTTCTGCTTCTTCTTCAGATTTTGAGTTGATATTATTTTGAAGTGCATCATTCACTTTCATATAAGTCTCATAAGCCAATTCTATCTTTGCGTGATCATCCTTAACATATTGAATTGAAGAAACAAAATATCCATAGAGTACAGTTGGTTCAGTTTCGTCTTTCATCAAATCGAAAGATTCTTTAAACAGAGGATAATATTCATTGGAAGCCTTTTTACGGAATTGAAACAAATCAACTGCTTGACGACCTTTGATATAGCCTGTAGGATATTTTTTGCTGTTTCCAAAATACTGAATACGTTGATTATAAACCAACATAAGTGTATCAATATACTTATCAGCAATCAACGAATCTTTTTGTGATTCTATTTTAAACTCAACTAATTTTACACCATGAGTGTATAAATTCTGGCTTGCAATCGGACATTCATTGAAACAATACATCCAATATTTGTAGGTAGTATTGCCTAAATCATCATTTTTAAATTTACTGTTTTGCCATTGTTTGTAGTAGTCGCGGTATAGGCTTAGATTTGTTACGCAACGTACACTGTCTTGTCCGTATTTTGGCATTTTCGATTGAGCCCCCAGATTCATAGTAAGGGTGGTCATCAGGGCCAAAATTACTATTGCTTTCAATCGGTTATTTACGCTTTTCATTTTAAATAATTTTATAATGTGTTAATAATATTTCGGTCTATTGAACCAGATACTCTTTATCGAAAGGCCGATAAAAACTCGAACATAATTTTGTTGTATCAGGTTGTTATCGGTGGTCCCTCTTTTACCAATCTCGGCGCCAAGATCAAGCATCGGATACGATTTCGATTGCTGGTCAATGAACAATGGCACCGACAAACCAAAGGTCATGCCAAGTTCTTTAATCGCATTGTCGTTTAACGAAAGATAGGAATCGTAATATCTTGCACCTGCACGTAAAGTCATACGACCAATCTTATAACTTCCTCCAAGATTCATGGATAAGGAATTCTTTAGAGTGTCTGTTTGGTAGAGCGATTGATAGTTGCTCCAAAACTGTTGACTGAAATCAAAACCAACAGACCACTTATCAGTCATTTGAAGATTAAAACCTCCTCCATAAAACATGGGTATCACCGTTTTGCCTCGTTCATCAAGGGTGTTTACAATGGTATCTTTGATATACTCATATCCGGAAGATGTGAGTAAATAGGTTTCTCCAAAGGTCGAGATATTGGACCGCAACTTTTGTTGATTGCTGAAAACGGCTCCCAAAACTAAAGTATAATCTTTGTTTTTAAAAGGATGACTCTTGTACTGAAGTCCAAAATCAAAATATAAGTTTCTAATATCCAGCGTGTTTGTGAGTCTAAACTGATAAAAATTCGTATTGTCAGGAATTGAAGTGATTTGGGTATAGTTTAATTTTCCAAAAAGATAGGAAGTGTTGAAACCAAAGGACAGTCCGTCGAAGATTTTAAAACCATTTCCTATTGTAAGACTGTTAACTCCTCCGTCACCTGAATAATTGTTATAAATGGTGCCCACCGAATCTAAAATAGAGGCCGTTTCAGTTTCGTAGCCAACCATAGAATAAGGCGACAAACCAAAACTAACTTTCCACCAATCTGTAATGGGAAAAGCGACACGCATATAATCAATATTAAAATAATTGAAGCTGTGGATTTGATTTGTTGTTTGATTCGACATGAAAAATCCGGAGTAGCCAACATCTATAAGGAAAGAGGATGAATCAAGTCCTACATAAGAAGCCGGATTTTTAGCATTTACATAATCAGAACTTTGAATTCCATAGCCGATACCTCCCATGGATCGCGAAAGAGTTGGTTCATTCTTGTAAATATCACCTAATCCAAATCTGGAATATGGCGAATTAATCCTCGATTGCCCTACTAAAAAGGCCATCGGAATTAACGCTAAGATTGTAATTGTCAGTCTTTTAAGCATTAGATTGCTGTTTGTTGTACATTAAAATTTTATATAAACCACTTAAGACCAGATTTGGAGCCGCAAAGATGGTACTTTTTACGCTTTTCTCAAAATATATCATTTCACCGCCTGTTAAAACTATGTTAAGATTTTCAAAATCCTTTTTATAACTATCAATGATTCCGTTAATCTCAGCAATTAATCCATTTACAACTCCTGAAGAAATAGACTCAAATGTTGATCTACCTACCAAATCCGGTATTGAAGTAAAACCGATTAACGGCAGTTTATCCGTAAAAGTATGTAGTGCTTTAAATCTTAAGTGAAGTCCCGGTGTAATTCCACCACCGAGGTACTCATTTTTTGAATTTACGATGTCATATTTGATTGCAGTTCCACAATCAATCGAAAGTACATCTTTATCTGGAAATAAGGACGCAGCTCCAACGGCGGCAGCTAATCTGTCTTTTCCAAGTGTTTCCGGTGTTTTGTATTTGTTGATTATCGGAACGGGGGTTTTGTGATTTAATTTAATGAAATGAAATCGTTCATTTAACCATTCCTCTATTTCATCGGTGTTGTTAATAACGGAAGACAGAATTATATCCTCGATATTTTTGTTAATTAGAAGATGTTCTATATTTTTGAGAGTTACTTCTTCAAAGATATTTACGACAAACTCGTTTCCATCGGTAATTGCAGCTTTCTGATAAGTATTACCAAAGTCTAAAACTAACGCTTTATTCATTATACGTTTTTTCATTGAAAAATGCCAGCCCGACTAAAGCCGAACTGGCAATATTTTCTTATAAACCATTCATTTCAGGCCCTTGTGTGTAATAAATATCTTTTGGGATACTGAGTCCGTCCAATCGTTTTAAATCTTCTTGTAGTTGATTTCCCATTACGGAGTATTTGTCAACAAAAGCCTTTGCAACCTTGTAGTTTCCATCACCTTGAATTTTCAGAATGTCACGTGTGAGTTCTTCGGATGCTGCCTTCATTTTGTCAAAATTGACTTGATAAGTGCCATCTTCTAATCGTGTGAAAGCCTCTCTTTCGAGGAAATAATTGAAACGAATCATATTGGCTTTTCCGTGTGAAGAGGCAGCGCCAAAGCGAATTGACCGAAATATTCCGGCCATGAAAGTAACATAGTTTTCTTCGAGGTCGTTAGTTAATTCTCCCATTTTGTTTAATTGGGTTACTATATACAAACCTAAAATATCTGCTTTGCCTTCTTCCAATGCTGTGTATTGGTCTTTAAGTGCTTGACGCACTGTTGTATCCGGTTTGTTAACCACCATTTTTATTCCCATTCCATGTGCTACTTCGTGAAACATGGTATTAGCAAAAAAGGCGTCAAAACTAACTTTTCCTCTTTGTTCCTTTGTGATGAGTTCATTAGCAATTGGGACTAAAATCTTATCAAATTTGGCTCGCATGGCGTTTTTCAACTGAAGTTTTCTGCTGCCTTTCTTAAGTTGAACCACCGGATCATTTGGAAGATTGATTGCGATAGTTTTTGAACCGGCATTGCAATCTCCGGCGTAATAGATTACATCGTAAGCATTTAAGTCGGCATCACTTCCGGGAGTTTCTTTTTTGTAAATGGCATCAACGGGGAGGTCTTTCTGCATTTGCGGAAGAAATTGGGCAAATTTGGAAAGTTTTTCACTCCATTCCAAATCTTTGATGAGTATGAAGGATTCATATGCTGCTTTGTAATTAAACAATTTGTCTTCATAGTTTTCAATTGGACCAACAACGAAGTCTATAGGTGTCGTTTTCATTTCCATCCAAGCGAAGTCCGACTCTTGATAATTATCGGTTAATAGTGCTTCTGCTCTTAAGTTTAGATATTTCTTCAATCCTTCGTCTTCAGCTAAAACTGCTGCTTTTTTTAGAAGTTCAGCCGCTTTTTCTATCTTCTCTTTAAACGCTTCGTGGTACCAAATCACTTTTAAACTTCCATCTTCTGCTCTTTGAATTAGAGTATATTGATTCGTTTTGTTAGTGTCGGCCAGCGCTTCAAATTCCTCAACTGTCATGTCGTGAGGATAAAAATTTGCTCCTGCCGGCTTAGCTCCGAATCCTTTTAAATAGGGTTCGTTGTTATTAAGTCGCTCCCAAGGGCCATAGTTTATTGCCCCAAATCTCTTGAGATTTTCGTTTTCAAATTTGCTTAAAAACTCGGTTTTGTCGCCATAAGCTTCTAACCAAAACAGCTCTTCCATAATGTCAGCTACTTGAAACATGATGCGAAGCATTTCTTTGTGATTATCTGAAAGGTTTGTCAAATCTGTTTTCAACTCCACATTTTCATAGTAGTTGTAATTCATGCTGGAATCTATTAATTCCCAGGCGGTTTCATTTTGTTCAGCAATCGGCTCTTGATTGTTGCAAGATGTGATTAGAATCATTGCCAATGCGAAAACTGCTGCGTAGGTGATTTTCTTTGTCATATCAGAGTTTTAAATAGGGTTAATAATTTAGGGCGCAAATTTACTAAAATTATTTTGTTCCAGCGCAAGTATCTGTATTTTTAAATTACTGATTGATAATGGGTTGGCTTTTTTTGATTTAATAAAAAAAAGGCTGTTCCTTTTTTGAACAGCCTTTTATAAAAAGTTGGTTTATTTGGTTTATTTGATGATAAGTTTATGACTTTCTAACCGACCATCAATTAGTAAGTTAACGTTATAAATGCCAGCAGATAGATTTGTTAAATCAACATTTAATAGGTGACTTCCAGCACTAATTTCTCCCAAGTTTTGTGTTAAAACAACTTGTCCAGTTGCATTAATTATTGAATAAGAAACAGGAGAAATTTCGCTTAGTGTAAGGTCGATAATAGTAGATGTTTGGGCAGGATTTGGATAGATATTTACCATATTGGTATTTTCCGGTTTTTCAATGCCAACATTGGTATTATTATAAATCTGTATGTCGTCAATCAAGATATTATTACCATAATCAGAGGTAACTTTAAATTTCACAATCACATTTGATTTTCCATTGAAGGCTGATAGGTCAAGGTTTTCTGCTTTCCATTGTTGTGGAGTTGGGAAGAAATTTCCTGCACTAACAGGCTCAGTAGTTTTTAAATTAGCACCTGCTTTGTTAAATACAGT
>JAFGWF010000079.1 GCA_016937295.1 Bacteroidales bacterium | reverse complement strand
TTATTAGAAAAAAGGCTTGAAAGCGGTATTGCCAAAGCGGGCAATGTATCCGATCATCGAATCATTGATTTATCAAGAGGCGCCTCGATGATTTTTCCAAAAAAATCACTGAATTATACCATTGCACTGCTTTTAGGATTATTAGTCCCGATTGGATTTATCTTTATCCGCGACTATTTCAACGATAAAGTACGTGACAAACGCGATATAGAAAAATTGGTGAATGCTCCGATTTTGGGAGTAGTCGGTCACCACAGCGGAGGGAATAATAATGCGGTATTAAGTAAACCTAAGTCAATTATAGCTGAAACCTTCCGCGCAATCCGAACAAATCTTCAGTATATTTCTTCCAGTGAAGAATCGAAAGTCATTACAGTAACTTCAACTTTCAGTGGAGAAGGAAAGACATTTAACGCCATAAATCTGGCCTCAATATACTCTATTTCAGGCAAAAAGACCGTTTTAATTGGTTGTGATTTGCGTAAACCAAAAATTCATTTAGATTTCGACTTAGACAATAATATCGGTTTAACTACTTATCTTATAGGTAAATGTAATGTTGACGAGTTAGTTAAGGAATCGAATTACGAAAACTTTTATCTTATCCCTTCAGGACCGATTCCACCCAATCCTGCGGAGCTTTTAGAGAGTGAGCAAATGAGTAATTTAATCAGTGAACTTCGTGAACGATTTGATATAATTGTCATCGACTCACCACCAATAGGCTTAGTTACCGATGCGGTATTTATGATGAAACGCTCGGATGCTTCACTGTATGTCATTCGTCAAAACTATACTAATAAAGGAGCTCTTACGATTCTTCAAGATTTAGTAAAGTCGAAAGTAGTCCCTAATATTTCAATAGTTGTAAATGATATGGATTACGAAAACAGACGCTATGGAAGCTATGGTTACGGCTATGGCTATGGTTACGGCTATGGTTACGGCTATGGTTATGGCTATGGTTATGGCTATGGCTATGGAAATTACTATGCCGAAGATGATTCAAGGAAAAAGAAACCGTCTTTACTGAAGCGTCTTTTCAATTTATAGAAACTATTAACGCACAATTAAAGCAATATTTAACTCAAAAAAACCTTTGTATATGAAAGAAATCAAAATGGTTGATTTGCAAAGTCAATATCAAAAAATCAAGCCTGAAGTGGATCGTAGAATTATGGAGATTTTGGATAGCACTGCTTTCATCAATGGGCCTTATGTTCATAAGTTCCAAAAAAACCTTGAATCCTATCTTGGCGTGAAGCACGTTATTCCATGCGGAAATGGAACAGACGCACTGCAAGTTGCTATGATGGCATTGGATTTAAAACCTGGAGACGAAGTAATAACCTCTACGTTCACCTTTATTGCTACTGCTGAGGTGATTGCATTATTAGGTTTAACTCCGGTTTTAGTGGATGTTGACCCCGAGACATATAATATTGACCCTGAAGCTGTTAGAAGAGCAATTACACCTAATACCAAAGCCATAGTGCCGGTACATCTATTTGGGCAATGCGCTCCAATGGATGAATTGATGAAAATAGCCCAAGAGCATAATCTTTATGTGATTGAAGACAACGCCCAAGCAATCGGGTCTGAATATCAGTGTTTTGATGGAACAACCCGAAAAGGAGGCACCATAGGACATATCGGCTGTACATCTTTTTTCCCCTCAAAAAATTTAGGAGCTTATGGAGATGGCGGTGCAATATTTACGAATGATGACAAATTTGCCGAGCAACTTCGGATTGTGGTAAATCATGGAATGAAGGTGAGGTATTATCACGACTATGTTGGAGTCAATTCCAGGCTCGACAGTATTCAAGCTGCCATACTGGATGTAAAACTTGCTCATCTTGACGAATATGCTGCATCGAGAAGAAAGGCTGCAGATTATTATGATCAAGCATTTGCAAATCATCCCAATCTAAAAACCCCAAAGCGCTTTGAGAAATCAACCCATGTTTTCCATCAATATACATTAACCATCAAGGATATAAATCGTGAAGAATTGCAGAAATTTCTTAATTCACACGGAATACCTATGATGATATACTATCCGGTGCCACTGCATTTGCAATCGGCCTATCAAGATCCGAGATATAAATCAGGAGATTTTCCGGTTAGCGAGCAATTAGCGGCTTCGGTAATTTCGCTTCCAATGCACACCGAGTTGGATGAGGAACAATTAGAGTTTATCACATCTAAAGTGTTAGAATTTGTAAATCAATAGATTATGAGCAATAAAAATTATTATGCCCACGAAACTGCAGTAATCGACGACAACTGTGAGATTGGAACCGGCGTTAAAATATGGCATTTCTCACATATTATGTCCAACTGCAAAATTGGCGACAACTGCAATATTGGACAAAATGTTGTGGTTTCGCCTCAAGTGATTTTAGGCAAAAATGTAAAAATTCAAAATAATGTTTCGATTTACACCGGAGTGATTTGCGAAGATGATGTATTTTTAGGACCAAGCATGGTTTTCACCAATGTTGTAAATCCAAGAAGCAACGTCAATCGCAGAGGACAATATTCTGAAACCATTGTTCGGCGTGGTGCATCCATCGGAGCCAACGCAACAATTGTGTGTGGACATAATATTGGCGAATTCGCATTTATCGGTGCAGGTGCTGTTGTAACAAAAGAAGTACCTGCTTATGCTTTAGTTGTTGGCAATCCGGCTCGACAAGTTGGTTGGATGAGCGAATATGGACATCGCCTGAATTTCGACCAATTTAACAAAGCAATATGCCCCGAATCGGGCGATGAATATATCAAAGAAGGAAACACGGTTAAAAAACTTAACAAATAACATTTATGGTCAAGAAAGGCTTTAATTTTGGACTTATAGGCGCTGCAGGTTATATCGCACCTCGCCACATGAAGGCAATCTCCGAAACCGGTAACAATCTGATTACTGCTTTGGATCCCTTTGATAGCGTGGGCATTACTGACAGCTATTTTCCTGATGCTGACTTTTTTACAGAACCTGAACGTTTCGACCGTCATTTAGATAAGCTAAGGCGTCAAGGTGATTACAAAATTGACTACGTTTCGATTTGCTCGCCAAACTATCTGCACGATTCGCATATTCGCCTTGCCTTGCGCAACGACGCTCACGCCATTTGCGAAAAACCTCTTGTATTGAATCCTTGGAATATTGATGCCCTTTCGATAATTGAAAAAGAGACAGGCAAGAAAATTTATAATATTCTTCAACTCCGTCATCACCAGTCGATTATCGATTTGAAAAACAAAATTGAGAACGACAAGTCAGGAAAAGTGTATGATGTAGATCTAACTTATATTACAAGCCGTGGACATTGGTATTTTGTGAGTTGGAAAGGCGACCAAAGTAAATCAGGAGGCGTGGCAACTAATATTGGCGTACATTTCTACGACATGCTTACCTATATTTTTGGAGATGTAGTAACAAATACCGTTCATTACAGCAATGCCGACACATCGTCCGGTTTCTTAGTTCTAAAAAACGCTCGCGTAAGGTGGTTTCTATCGGTGGACGCAAGGAATTTGCCTCCAGAAATCTTAGAAAAAGGGCAGCGGACTTTTAGGCAAATAAACGTTGAAGGAACGAACATTGAATTTAGCGGTGGTTTTACCGATTTACACACTGTAAGTTATCAAAATATCATTTCCGGAAATGGTTTTGGATTAGAAGAAGCCCGAAAAAGTATCGACATCGTGCATCAAATCAGGAATTCAAAACCTATCGGAATTAGAGGTGATTATCATCCACTATTAACGAGTTTAAAGTAGAGATTTTGTAAAAAACATAAATGGTTAAGGGTTTTTATCTTCTGAAGATTTTTTTCCACCATTCTTTTTGATTGTATTTTGCACAGGGAGTTTTGATGCTTTTGTCTTTCAACTCAAATAAACCATCATCATTCAGCACATATTCATACCCTTTTAAAACCAATATCTGATCACTTTCGGCCATTGCCGTAAAGACATAGTTATAGATATCGTCTTCCATAATATGCAAAGAACCGCCGGATTTATACGCCAGATTAATATATTGAGGATTTATTGGCCCTTCAATATTCGATAAGACAACCTTTATTGGCAAGTTCAAAAACTTTAACAAATCCATATCCCGCACACAAGTACGATTGTCGGCCAAGAGAACAAAATTATCTGTTTTAGTAAATTTATTTGCAGCAGCCATAAGCGCTTCAAGGTCGTTATTGGCCGGTTCGCGGCTCTGTTGTGAGCGCTTCGACACATAATCGAAACGCTTTTCTACTTGGCGCAAATTATTGGATTTTTGATAATAAATACCTCCTGTTCTTCCAGATTTCTTCTTTTTGTCAGGCGTTTTATTGCCATCATTAAAGAACACAAAATAGTCAATGCCACTAGTTTTTTGATGGACTTTATGCCATAAAACTGCCTGTGCACTATTCACACAAGCTTCTTGAGTCCAATCCATTACCACAATTAAATTTTGCCAAAGCGGGTGTCTTTCCAAGACTTTATAAATGGTTGAATCTGTAATTCCTCCATTTTTCACAATAAAAGCCAAACGAGGGTCAGGCGTTAAAGGTTCGAGGGTTGTAAATTCATCGCAGCTTTTATACTTTAAGGCATCTCGTTGATATTTCATTCCAAAGAGGTCTTCTTCACCGAGTTTATAGGTCAAATTATCAATAGTCAATTCCTTGTTTTTAACAAAAGAGGAAAGATGCTTGATGTCGGCCTCCATGGTGTGAATGGAACCTCCTGTATAATAAGCCAAGTTAACGTATTGAGGATTGATTCCACCATTGGCTCCGCATACAATCACATTCACTTTTACGTCAAGATTTGCCAATAATCGAAAGTCGCGCATACAAGAATTATTATCAGCTATTAAAATCAACTCGTCAAAATCTTCAAACCGATTCATTCCTTTAATTAATGCCTCCACATCATTTTCGGGAATATCGCCTCCTTTGCCACGTTTGCCAACAAGATAAAAGGTATTTACCAAACGCTCTAAATTTTTTGCCTGCGCAAAATAAACCCCACCTGTTTTACCAATTTCTTTACGTTCGTCAGGAGTTTGATCGCCATCGTTGAAAAAAACAAAGTTTCGTATTCCGGACGTTTCAAAATTCAAGGTATGCCACAAAACTGCCTGAGCACCATATTGATACATCGAACCGGTCCAATCCATGACCACTAAGGCATTTTGCCAATTTCGATTTCGGTCGAAAACCTTAAACACAATGGAATCGTTGCTTCCTCCTTGCGATCGTATAAAGTTTTTGACTTTCAACTCATTGCGAATAAAATAGCTGGTATCTTGAATTGGTGTCTCATCCACTTCGGCATCGTCCTCACGCAAATAGTCAGAAATTTTGAAATAAGTTATCGAAATTCCATGGAACATACTTTTTGCTTCAGGCTCCGTAACGGGCTTTGTTTGAAGCACTAAATTCCATTCAAAATCCGATGAATTGAGACTTGAGTCTAAGGCTATTAATTCACGTACTCGTGCAGCTAATAAATCGTAATAATTGGTTCTCCAGAATTCTTTGTCGCGTGGATATTTAGTAAAAACAATGTCAATCTGTGTTATAACGATTTTTTCGTCATAGGGCTTCCAACGTTCAGGATTGATTATTTTCGACTTTGTGTAACCATTTTCCAAAAGAACATTCTCCGGATGACCGGTTTCTTCAAAAACATATACTTCATTATAATTAAATAACCTTTCAAACTCCTTAGAATACTTCTGAGGATTTTTTAAAATATCGTCGCTAAACTTTTTTGAAGACTGTGATTTGCCGGAAAACTGCAACCCTATCAAAGCTACTAAAAAACTAAAAATAAATATTTTAGAGGTTGTCATAAGATTGTTTTCAAATATGGCAATTTTAGGTTTAATTACAAAAATAAGAATATAAAATTACTTTATTGATTGGTTTTATATCTTCGCAAATAATTTTTTTATTAACGTAATAATTCACATTAAGTTGCGAATAAGATTGTAGAAAATCGCTGTTTAAAGTGAAAGTTTTTTCAATCTTTAGGGTCTGATTGTGGCATTTAACCGATTACATGGACGATCAAATATTAGTTGATTTATTAAGTCAGGGTGACGACAAAGCTTTTCGATGGCTTATCGACACCTATAAAAACAAGGTTGCAGCCACATGTTATGGCTATACAGGCGATCGAGATGCCGCATTGGATTTAGCCCAAGACGTTTTTCTTGAGGTTTATCGTTCTGTTGCTAACTTTAGATCGGAAGCCAAACTAAGCACTTGGATTTACCGAATAAGCGTTAATAAATCCTTGAATTGGGTTAGAGACAACAAAAAGCATAAACAAAACCGCAGTATTCAAAGGTTTTATAAGGATGAAAAGAATCCGGAAATAGAAATTGAAAGTCAGGAAAGAAACAGTGGCTTAATTTCCTTAATGCGCCAAGACGATGATAAGATTATTCAAGAAGCTTTAAATCAACTACCTGAAAATCAAAAAACTGCATTTATTTTAAATAAAATTGATGATATGAGCTACCAAAAAGTAGCTGAAATTATGGAAATTTCCATTTCGTCCGTTGAATCCTTAATTTTCAGAGCGAGAAAAAACCTACAAAACAAACTTGGGGATTACTACAAAGCACAACGAAGCTAATCCAACCCTTTCACTTTCGATATTTTTGCTTGAAATTCTTTAAGGTAAAACGGTTCAAAATAAACGGTATCCACAAATTTTGATTGTTGAAAATACTCAAAAGCCACTTTAGCCAAGGAGGCTGCCGAAGGATAACCTTTGTCGCTGAAAAAGGCATTCGTTGAACAAATAATATTTTGACATTTAGCGGAACCATTGCCGAAAAACAAGATTTTATGCGATTTCAAAATATCGCTAAAGCTATGGGAATCAATAACTAACGGTTGTTCCTTCAAAAAACGATTAAAATCACGATTAAAAACTGCCGTATAAACTTCCATTCGACCGGCGTCAATCATTGGAACAAGGAACTCCACATCGTCAGCTAATTTCGGAAAGCCATAACACATCGACTCTAAAGTCGGAATAGCAATAAGTGGAATATCCGAAGCGTAACATAGTCCCTTAGCGATAGAAACTCCAATGCGCAAACCTGTGTAAGAGCCCGGACCACTGCTTACCGCAACGGCATCTAATTGGGTAGCATGAATCTTACTTTCGTGAAATATTTCCTGAATCATCAATGCCAGACGCTGGGAATGAACATTCGGTTGATTAGTTTCTTGCAAGCTCACCACAACCCCATCTTTGCTCAAGGAAGCGGAACATATTTCCGTAGCAGATTCAATACTTAAAATATAGGTCACGGTTTAAAATTTTTATGAAATACCTCCACCTGTTCAATCCAATATTTTTTTATATCCAAAGGCAAAAAAGATGCTTTAAATGAGTTGATTGCCAACACCTTAATATCCTCCATGTTTAGATTAAGTGCCTTTGCTGTTTCAAAATAGTTTTTATTCAAATAACCACCAAAATAGGCCGGATCGTCAGAATTCAAGGTTACAATTAAACCCTTTTCCATCATCATTTTTACAGGATGATTCGACAATTTTGAAATTACTTTCAGTTTTAAGTTGGAAAGAGGACAGAGTGTAAGGGGGATTTTTTCGCGTGAAAGCCTTTCTAACAGCTCCAGATTATCCATTGACCTATTGCCGTGGTCTATCCGATTTACATGAAGAACATCCAACGCGTCAGCCACATATTCCCAAGGCCCCTCCTCACCGGCATGAGCCATCACTTTAAGATTCAGTTGCCGACATTTTTCAAAAACACGTGCAAACTTCTCCGGCGGATTTCCACGTTCACTTGAATCAAGACCTACACCAATAAATTTATCCTTCCATGGCAGAGCTAAGTCCAAGACTTCAAAGGCTTCTCTTTCGCTCAAATGCCTCAAAAACGACAAAATCAGATAGCTGCTAATGCCAAAATCCTTTTGAGCATCCTCCATTGCAGAGGTGATTCCTGAAACCACCGTTTCAAGAGAAATATCGCGCTGTGTATGCGTTTGAGGATCAAAAAAAATCTCCGTATGAACAATATTATCGTTGGCCGCTTTTCTCAAATATTGGTAGGTAAGATCATAAAAATCTTTTGTTTTTAACAATACCGAAGCCCCTTGATAATAGATATCCAAAAAATCCTGCAAGTCGCCAAACTTATAAGCCGACCTCAATTCTCCAACAGAGGAATAGGGAATTGCGATACCATTTCGGTTGGCAATCTCAAACATAAGCTCAGGCTCAAAACTTCCTTCAATATGAATATGAAGCTCCGCCTTAGGCACTTGATTTATGTAGCTCAATATTTGCAATTCCGATTGCTTTTCCATTTGATTTTCAATCTAATATATGAAAAAGGTATGATTCAAATCCACAGGAATGAATCATACCTTTTAATAGGATAATTACTTAACAATAGTCATTTCATCTACAAGATGTTTCGCACCGCCCAGCTTGTCGATGATAAACAAAACGTATCTAATATCCACATTTATAGTTCTTTGAACTTTATTTTCGAAGAAAATATCACCGCTCATTGCTTCCCAGTTGCCGTCAAAAGCAATACCGATAAGCTGGCCATCACCATTGATTACCGGACTTCCTGAGTTGCCACCAGTGATGTCGTTCGTTGAAAGGAAACAAACAGGCATCGTTCCATCGGCAGCAGCATACTCGCCATAATCTTTCTTCATGTATAACTCTTTGAGTTTATCAGGAACCGTAAACTCATCGGATGAAGGATCTTCCTTTTCCATCACGCCATCCAAAGTAGTCACATAATCATAGTGCATGGCATCACCGGGATAGTAGTCAAGCACTTCGCCGTAAGTCATTCTTAATGTGGAGTTTGCATTTGGATAAAACTTCTTTCCGGTTTCCATTTTGCGAACACCATCCACAAATAATCTCATTCCCTTGCTGATATTTCCTTCAGCTTCACCTAAATGACCATATAAAGCACGTATGCTATTTATCATCGCATTGGCCATTTGAAAGCCCATATCATTATCAAATGCTTTTAAAGAAGGCTTTGACATAAAGGCTCTCAATCGTGTAGAATCCACAAAAGCCGATTGTGCAAAAATTGCATTGGCATAAGCTTGAATATCCCCTTTATACTTCTTATTAAGAATATCAATCAAGTAGGTTTTATTATCTTTTTTATCTGTGATATAGGCTTGATATTCTTTTGGTACATTTTTAAAATACATTCCCATCAATTCTATAAAGAGATGTTTGTCGGTTTCAAAATCATAATCTTTGAAATGATCGGCCATACCTGCAAGAAATGATTCAGCCTCACCTTTGATAACTTCGTCATATTTGGCGCGGTCGTCACCTTTCTTAGTGGATTGGGTTTTTAAAATCATGTAAGTTTGGTAGGTTCCGAAGGCATAATAAATAAACTCAGGACCTTGAAATACCGCTTCTTGCAAATATTGCATCGGAACTGTAAATGGAGCAGTTTTAGCATAACCATCTTCGATTAGCTTCAATGCTTCACCATATTTATCTTGACGCTCTTTGCTTGAATTTACCCATCTATCGAAACGCTGTTCAATATCTAATTTTTTATCATAAACTTTAAGTCTTTTCAATCCTCTGGATTGTCCGATAAAATACTTCCAATAGTTTGCAGTTTGAGCGTATTTAGCGGCATATTTAATACGAATTGCAGGGTCAGAATTCATGTGTTGTTTCATTACTTTTAGCTTAGCATCCCTAATTTCAACGATAGTTGGAGCCTTGCGGTCTAATAAATCTTTTACGCCATAAGAAGTCAGATAACGGTCGGTAGTTCCAGGGTAGCCCCAAATCATCGCATAATCTCCTTTTTTGACACCTTTCAAAGAAACCGGTAGAAAATGTTTTGGTTTTAACGGAACATTCTCTTTGGAAAAAGTTGCATTCTCGCCCGAAGGTGAAGTGTAGATTCTAAACATGGAAAAGTCGCCGGTATGTCGTGGCCACATCCAGTTGTCGGTATCGCCACCGAATTTACCAATTGAGGATGGAGGAGCTCCGACCAAACGAACATCGCTATATTGGTGATATACAAACATATAGTATTCGTTTCCATTAAAAAAAGGCTTAATATCCACACGATACTTTCCTTTTTCACTTTTCTCTTCTTTCAACTTTTTAATCACTTTTGAAACAGCATCATACCGTTCATCTTCACTCATTCCATCAGTTACATCGCTGAGCACCTGTGAAGTAACGTCGTCCATATAGTTTAAAATAAAAACCGTTAAGTCTTTAACCGGAAGTTCATCGTCATGGGTTTTTGCCCAAAATCCATCGGTTAAATAATCGTGTTCGATAGTGGAATGTTCTTGAATTGTTCCATAACCACAATGGTGATTGGTCAGATATAAACCTTTATCACTCACTAACTCTCCGGTGCAGAAAAAACCCATCGAAACAATGGCATCTTTCATACTGGAATGGTTGATTGAATAGAGCTCTTCGGCAGTTAAATGCAGCCCTTTGTTTTTCATGTCTGTATAATTCAGACGCTCAACCAGCATTGGCAGCCACATTCCCTCATCAGGAGGTGTATTTGCCTTAACTCCTTGTCCTACAAGGATAAAAAGTAGCATACTTAAAAAGTAATTTTTCATGACATAAATAATTAAGTTGGTATTAGTTTAATTTTTCCGTGAGTATTTTCATCTCGACAACAGGACTTACATTTTCATAAAGGATATTGTAAACTGCGTCGGCAATTGGTAACTTAACATTGTATTGGTTTTTGATTTCCATCAAACATTTTGAGGCATAATACCCCTCAGCAATCATGCGCATTTCTGCCATGGTTGCCTTTACGGAGTAACCTTGTCCGATATAAGTACCGAACAAACGATTTCTCGAAAACTTAGAATAGGCTGTAACTAACAAATCGCCAAAATATTCAGATGACACAATCTTTCGGGAATGAGGAAACACCTCTTTAAGGAATTTCCGAATTTCCTTCATGCTATTGACGATTAACACCGCCTGAAAGTTATCGCCATAACCCAAACCGATGGCAATTCCATTGGCCAAGGCATAAATATTTTTTAGCATTGCACTATATTCCGTACCGGCAATATCGTTACTAGTCTTGGTTTTCATATAAAAGGTCTGCAATTTTGAAGCAAAATACATGGCCTTTTTACGCTGCAAAAACGCAATAGTAAGGTAGGATAATTTTTGCATGGCAACCTCCTCAGCATGACAAGGTCCGGCAATAATTCCTATATTCTCAAAAGGAACCTCATATTTATCTTTAAAATAACGAGCAACAATTTGATTGTACTGAGGCACAATACCCTTGATGGCACTTACCAAAATCTTTTCCCTAAAATGCTCGGCAGTAAGTTGAAATTGCTCTAAAGTTTCGTTTAAAAAAGCGGAAGGTATGGCAAAAACCAAAATATCGTATTTTTTTACAATACCCTGCAAATCAGTCGATAATTCAATTTTGGAGGAATCTATTTCGACATAAGTTAAATACTTTGGGTTTCGATTATGAGTTTTGATGAAATCTAAACTTTCCTGACTCTTTACCCACCAACCAATCTGTTTTTCATTGTGTTGAAGGAGTTTTACAAGAGCAGTTCCCCAACTTCCCGCACCAATAACCGCTATTTTTAGTTCCAATTTCATATTTACAATGTAACCGATAATGTAATTATTTCACCGTCTCGTTTAACTTTTAAAGAATAGGTTTCTCCTTTTTTACATTTCTTCAAAATATCCATATAATCGTAAACATCTTTAACCTCTTGATTATCAAGCTCAACAATCAAGTCTTTTACTTTCAGGCCGGCTTTATGACCGGGTTTGCCTTCTGAAACCATATTTACTAAAACCCCGCCTTGCTCGCTATAATCAGGCATAATTCCCAAACTTGGACCGTCTTTCATTCTCCGACCAGAACTTTTTCCACCCTGGGTTGCCTTCCAATTTAAGGATTCAACATAATTCAACGTATCAATCAATCCTTCGGTAAAGCTTAAAATATCCAGCATACCTTTATAATTAATCCACTGTTCGTCATCGGACGGGCGATGATAATCGGAATGTATTCCAGAGAAGAAAAACATGACCGGAATGCTATCCAAGTAAAAAGGCATGTGGTCGCTGCCCCCCACACCTGAAGGGGACTTTTTAATTTTCATAGTAGAACCTTTATAAAAAGCCAAAAGGCTGTCCCATTCCACCGCAGTGCCTGTACCAATCAAGGTCAAAATCGGATTAGCCGTATCCAAACGACCAATCATATCAAAATTTAAATAGCATAAGGTTGATTTTTTTGAGGAATCGGACAACTGATCGACAAAATAATTGGAACCATTAAGCCCTTTTTCCTCTGCCGAAAAGGTAACAAATAAGAAGTTGTGATTCAATTTTTTATCCTTTAAGTGACGCGCCATCTCAATCACACCTGCAACTCCACTGGCATTATCATCTGCGCCGTTGTGAATGTCGCGACCGATAAAAAGAGAAGTTTCACCACCCATGCCAAGATGATCGTAGTGAGCACCGATGATAATGGTTTTTTCAGCCTGATTATCCAGATAACCTGCTACATTAAAACCCGTTTTATCAAATTTCTTAACCGAAACATTGATCGAAACGATGGAATCCGGATTGGCCAAAATTGCATTATAAATACGTTTTTTGATTGTAATAACCGGTATTGGCGTACGACCTTTAAGATTGGAAATCATTTTTCGCGGATCGCTGAAACTACTGTCGTTATTCACCAACAAAACAGCCTGAGCACCAAAACGTGATGCTAATTCAATCCGCTTATCCAAGTCGGCAGACTCGCCATATTTTTCAAAATTTGCATACCCTCCCGGAACGGACATTTCCATCAAAAAAATCTTATCGGGCAATGCTGCATGATTTGGATAGTCGTTGTGCGAAAGTTCTTGCGACATAATTCCGTATCCTACATTGATTATTTGAGCGCTTATCTCGGCATTTTTTGAATTATTCAGAGGGTAAAAATCTTCACCGGATTTATAAATCTCACTATTAAACTTAACATAAGAATCCGAAAAGTCAGCACCATCTTTAAAGGTAAACTGTTGAGAAAACCCACTCTCAAAATATGGTTTAAGCCCGATATTTTCAAACTGGCTGATGATATAGTCTCGAGCCATTATTTCACCATCTGTTCCGGCTTCACGACCTAAGAGCGAATCGCTTGCAAGAATGGAAATATGTCTTTTTAACTGTTCATCCGTGGAAAAAGTAGGTTTTGGGTTGCAGGATTCTATTAGAATAGCCACAAAAATAAAAATCGCAACAAAAGTTAAGGTTGTTCTAATCATCACTAAAAATTTTGAGATTTGATTTCAAGAAAAAAACAGCTATATAAGTAACTGTTTATCAAATAATTATCAACAAATGAACTATTTAAAGAAATCTAAGAATGAATGTGCAAAGGTATGAAAGAATCTTAATCAATTCATTATATTAATTGAAAGTTATCTTAATTGAGCATTTATTTACTTTAAAAAGGAAAACGAAACTTGAAATGGAAATATTGAAAAATGTTAAAAAACACATATTATGGTATCTTTATACCTAAATATATTATATTTGCACCCCATAAGCACGAAATTCAAATGCAATCAGCTCAAATCCAAATAAATAAATTTTAAATAACAAATATGTCAAAAGTAGTAGTTTTAGGTGCCGGCATTTCAGGTCATACTGCGGCACTTTATCTCAAAAAGGGTTTAGGAAAGAATCACGAAGTAGTTGTGGTTAGTCCAAATTCCAATTATCAGTGGGTTCCCAGTAATATTTGGGTAGGTGTTGGACTTATGGAGCCCAATCAAGTAAAGTTTAAGTTAGAACCGGTTTACCGGCGAAAAGGCATTATTTACAAGCAAGCTTTAGCTAAAGAAATCAGGCCGGAAGGAGATTCTTCTTCTGAAAACGGCTATGTTGTGGTAGAGTATGTCGATGAGGCACGGCGTGGGCAGACGGAAAAAGTTGAATACGATTTTTTGGTGAATGCCACCGGACCAACCTTAAACTTTAAAGCTACTCCCGGGTTAGGACCGGATTTATATTCCAATTCAGTATGTACGTATGACCATGCTTATCACGCATGGAAAAATTTGAAAGTTTCCTTTGAAAAAATGGAAGCCGGAATTCATCAGACCTTTTTAATTGGAACTGGTCATGCTATGGCTACCTGTCAAGGAGCGGCATTTGAATACGCCTTGAATATTGCTTTTGAAGTGAACAAGCGCGGTTTGCATCAATTTGCCGACATTATATGGATATCAAACGAGTACGAGCTTGGCGATTTTGGCATGGGGGGCGCTTACGTAAATCGTGGCGGCTATGTTACTCCCACTAAAGTATTTACCGAATCCATTTTAGCGGAATACGGTATTCGATGGATTAAACGTGCCGGAGTCTATAAAGTTGAGCCAGGGAAGGCATTTTACGAACTTCTTGACGGCACCTATCACGAGCAATCATTTGATTTTTCGATGCTTATCCCAGGATTTGCAGGCGCACAAATGAAAGCATTTAACAAAAAAGGAGAAGAAATAACTTCCACAATTTTTGCAGCGAATGGCATGATGAAAGTGGATGCCGACTACACTGCAAAACCCTATGAAGAATGGAAATCAAGCGATTGGCCTGAAATATATCAAAGTCCGGCTTATGATAATATGTATGCCAGTGGAATTGCATTCGCACCTCCTCATGGCATGTCGAAACCAATGGAAAGCCCTAATGGAACTAAAATCTTTCCTACTCCGCCACGCACCGGAATGCCCTCTGGCGTAATTGGAAAAGTTGTAGCTCAAAATGTTATCCACAGAATTAAAACCGGAAGAAAAGACCATCCCCACAAAGCGTCAATGGTTCGCATGGGTGCAGCATGTATTGTTTCGGCAGGATATGGATTCACTAAAGGTCAAGCAGCTACAATGACGGTTTCTCCGATTGTTCCCGACTGGGAAAAATACCCAAAATATGGAAGAGACATCAATAAAACCGTAGGAGTCATAGGACTTGCAGGCCATTGGATGAAACTCTTTATGCACTATATGTTTTTGTATAAAGCCAAGGCTAAATTTGGTTGGTCATTAATTCCCGAGTAAAACTTAATGTAGAAAATTATTAAAATTAAATATTATGGCATCAATTCACGAAAGACTTAAAAACGAACCTTATTCTGAGTATTCGTTTGCAACACGCCCAACAAACGCCACGCTTTTTTGGCGCCGTTGTATCATAAAACAGATTTACCTGTTTTTTGCACTAAATCTCAAGATTATGCGCATTGTTGTTGGAGGTCACAGCTAAAACAATCTCAACTTAACAAAAAAACCGACTCAAGAAAATTTCCTAAGTCGGTTTTTTTATTGTTAACCAAGGATTTAACGACTTAAATACATTTGATCATAATATTGTTGGTAAGCGCCGGAAGTCACATTTTCGAGCCACTCTTCATTCTCTAAATACCAGTCCACAGTTTTTTCCAATCCTTCCTCAAACTGAAGCGATGGCACCCAGCCCAATTCATTTTGTAGTTTGGTGCTGTCGATGGCATATCGCATATCATGACCGGCACGATCCGTGACATAACTAATCAGTTTTGCCGATTCCCCTTCTGCCCTATTGAGCTTTCTATCCATAATTTTACAAAGCAATTTAATCAAATCGATATTTGTCCATTCATTATGACCACCTATATTATAAGTGTCGCCATTTTTTCCTTCATGAAAAATAACGTCAATAGCGCGTGCATGATCCTCAACCCATAACCAATCGCGTATATTCAATCCTTGACCATAAACCGGTAAAGATTTGTTTTTCTTAATGTTATTGATAAAGAGAGGAATTAATTTTTCAGGAAACTGATGTGAGCCATAATTATTGGAGCAATTACTGACCACCACCGGAAGCTTGTAGGTATTATGAAAAGCTCTCACAAAATGGTCGGAGCTCGCTTTTGAAGCAGAATAGGGGCTTTGCGGGTCGTAAGGCGTTGTTTCAAGAAAAAATCCGGAATCGCCAAGAGAACCATAAACCTCATCGGTGGAAACATGATAGAAAAGTTTCCCCTCCATTGCTCCTTTCCATGATTTGCGTGCAGCATTCAGAAGATTTGCCGTTCCAACAACGTTGGTAAAAATAAATTCATTTGGATTTTCGATGCTTCTATCCACGTGCGACTCGGCTGCAAGGTGAATCACACCATCAAAATTGTATTGATCAAACAATTGATAAATAAATTCCGCGTCAACAATATCACCTTTAATAAAGGAATAATTTGGCTTCGATTCTACATCTTTCAAATTGGCCAGATTTCCGGCGTAAGTCAGCTTATCCAGGTTAACAATTTGATATTCTGGATATTTATTTACCATTAACCGAACTAAATGACTTCCTATAAATCCGGCTCCACCTGTAATTAAAATCGTTTTATGCATGTTATAAAGTCTTTTTAAAGATTATAAATTTGATTTATTGTTCAAAGCTTTTTCCCAATTCCAAGCGGAAAGCGTCATTTCGTCCAAAGATTTTTCCGCTTTCCAGCCTAACTCTTCATTGGCGAATTTAGTATCTGCGTAAACTTTTTCCACATCCCCTGCCCGGCGACCGACTATTTTATAATTGAGTTTCATTCCGGTTGTACGTTCAAAACTATGGATAACTTCCAACACCGAAAATCCATTACCGGTGCCAACGTTAAACATCTCAAAATCAGATTTGGAGCGTTGATTAACCATTCGTTCAACAGCAACCACGTGAGCTTTTGCCAAATCGACCACGTGGATATAATCGCGAATTGCAGTGCCATCCGGAGTGTTATAATCGTTTCCAAAAACGCTTAATTCTTTGCGAATACCAATGGCAGTTTGTGTAATAAATGGCATAAGATTATTAGGAACTCCCAAAGGCAACTCCCCAATCAGAGCCGACTCATGCGCCCCAATCGGGTTGAAATAACGTAAAGCTATGGCTTTAATGCCGCCGGTATGAACCGTATCAAGAATTATCTCCTCCGAAATTTGCTTTGTATTTCCGTAAGGCGACATGGCTTTTTGCACCGGTGCATCTTCAGTTACGGGAAGAATTTCAGGTTGGCCATAAACCGTGCATGAGGAAGAGAACACCAAGTTTGGCACATTAAATTCTTTCATGCAGGCCAAAATATTGATAAGACTAACCAAATTGTTTCGATAGTATTTTAGAGGGTGCTCCACCGACTCGCCAACTGCCTTGAAAGCCGCAAAATGAATGATTCCTTCAATGCCATGATGACGCGTAAAAAAATCTCGTGTTAGAAGGAGGTCTTCCAAGTCAAAAATCTCAACAAGAGGTTTTATTCCCGAAATCTTTTCAATTTGATTCACAACTTCTATATTGGAATTGGACAAATTGTCAACAATCAACACTTCATGCCCTGCATTTTGCAATTCGACCA
This sequence comes from Bacteroidales bacterium, assembly GCA_016937295.1. Lineage (GTDB taxonomy): Bacteria > Bacteroidota > Bacteroidia > Bacteroidales > UBA1556 > UBA6267. Next base: position 3,883 of record JAFGWF010000079.1, on the reverse strand, counting down.
CTGTGTGAGAGCCAATATAACCCACGCCTCCAGTTACTAATATTTTCATAGTTTGTATTTTAAAAAGGTTCAAAAATACGATGATAAATGGAGTGATTGCAATAAAATTCATAAAACCAATCAGAATGATTTTGCAGGTTTGTTGTCGATTCTATTAAAAAGCTAATTGCATGAAGAAAAATAAAAGAATATGATTTTTGTCATAGAAATATATTGGATTGCTTTGGAAGGACTTAATTTATACTTATTCTATTTTAACGCCTAAAACGCTATTTATCAATCATTTAAACCAACTATATAAAAACCTGTATAAATTAATATAATTGATTACCAATAATATACACATTGTTATTAGAATAACATAAGAATTTTCTGACCTATTACCAAACGTTTTATCTTTGCTCACCAAATCAGATAAAGGTTTGAATTACAGTATATAATTATGTAAAATATGAAGACAACCAGGCGAGAATTTATCAAGATTTCAGGTATGACAGCCGCCGGTGCTGCTATAGCCGGAACGGTATTGGGTCAAGTTCAAAAAGCCTCTGAATCAGTTAACGAAAATGCCGCTGAAGAGCATGAATGGACTCGTACTCCCACGTATTGCGAGATTTGTTTTTGGAAATGTGCCGGATGGGTTTATAAAAACAAGGAAGGCCAAATAAAAAAGATTATTGGAAATGTAAACGACCATCATGCGAGAGGGAAACTTTGTCCTCGGGGCACCGGAGGCATTGGTGCATATTATGATGAAGACCGACTAAAAAAACCACTCATTCGTAAGGTGAACGAAGAAGGCAAACAGGAGTTTGTAGAAGTTGAATGGGAGGAGGCCATCGACTTCATAGCCAAAAAGATGAAAGGCATCAAGAAAAAATACGGAGCAGAACATTTGGCACTTTTCATCCACGGTGCTCCCGGAAAGCACTTTGAACATCTTTTTGCAGCCTTTGGCAATGAAAATCATGCAGAGCCGGCTTATGCACAGTGCGCCGGACCGCGCGAAGCCGGATTCTTTGCTACTTTTGGTGTTGGTGTTGGCAGCCCTGAACCTGCAGATATGCAAAACTCCAAATGTATTATTTTCATCGGAAACCATATCGGTGAAAACATGCACAATAGTTTTGTTCAAGAAGTTTCCTTAGCCATCGATAATGGAGCAAAGATTATTGTTGCCGATCCTCGCCTTAGCACCATTGCTGCTAAAGCCACACATTGGCTTCCAATAAAACCGGCCACCGATATGGCTTTACTTTTAGCATGGATGCACGTACTTATTTATGATAATCTTTACGATAAAGAATATATCGACCGTTACGCTTTCGGTTTTGACCAATTGAAAGACCACGTAAAAAACTTCACACCGGAATGGGCCAGCGGAATCACCACTCTTGACCCTGAACTCATCCGAAAATCGGCTTATGAAATGGCTGCTGCTGCTCCTTCTGCCGTAATACATCCCGGGCGCCACACTACTTGGTATGGCGACGACACCCAACGTCTGCGTGCAATTGCGATAATCAATGCCCTACTTGGAGCATGGGGTCGTAGAGGTGGAATGTATATTGGTGTAAGGAAAAAAGTCCCAAATTTCCCAACGATTAAGTATCCACACCCACACTGGAGTTGGAAAGATATCACCAAAGATAAATACAAAAATGCTGCTGTTGGAATTACCAACGTACTGCTTGATGCCAGTTTACCTGACTATCCAAAGGAGCATCAAATAAAAGGTTGGTTTATAGCAGGCACGAGTTTTATCAACTCAATTCCCGATAGGAAAAAGATTTTCAAGGCAATGGAAAACCAAGAACTGATAGTGGTTGTGGACACCATGCCCATGGAAATGACCGGATATGCTGATGTTGTTCTTCCTGAAACCACCTATCTCGAAAGATATGACTATGCCAGAGATGGCAAAAACAGAGTAGCACAAGTGGCATTCAGGATGCCGGCAACCGAGCCACTTTACGATTCAAAACCCGCTTGGTGGATTGCTCGTAAGTTGGGTATGAAATTGGGCTTAAACAATTACTATCCTTGGCGCGACATGGAAGAAGTTTTGGATTGGCAATTCAAACAAATAGGCTCATCATTGGAAGAAATGAAGCAAATAGGCGTAAAAACTGTGGATAGCGGTGAAGACATTTATCTGCGTGAAGGTGAAGATTATGAGTTTAATACCAACACCGGAAAAATAGAATTGTATTCAACTGACTTTGCCGAAAAAGGATATAACCCGCTACCAACCTACACCAAACACGAGGAAGCGCCTCCGGGATACTACTACTTTGTTTATGGTCGTGCGCCAATGCACACTTTCGGTCGCACACAAAACAATCCAAACCTAAACGACTTGATGGATACAAATACCGTTTGGATTAATCCAAAAACAGCAAAGTTGTGGGGAATCGAAAACGGGACAGAAATTTGGCTTCAAAACCAAGATGGGATAGTGAGCGAATTTAGCACAAAAGCAAGAGTCACAGAGCGAATCCGTCCCGACTCGGTATATTTAGTTCATGGATTTGGACATAATCGAAATCTACTGAAAAAAGCCTTTGGAAAAGGCATCAATGATGTGCCCCTAATCACCAATATCAAGGTGGATCCGATTATGGGAGGCACAGGAATGCGAAATAATTTTGTTACCTTTTTATTAGAGAAACCTGTTAAAGAAGAGGAGGTTGAATCATGAGATATGCCATGGCAATGGACACACGCAAATGCGTAGGCTGCGGCGATTGCGTCGTAGCATGTCAAACAGAAAATGATGTACCTATCGGCTATTGCCGCGACTGGATTGTGGAAGCAGTTCAGGGCACTTATCCCGATACTGTTGAAATGCACTTTAAATCAGAACGTTGCAATCATTGCGACAATACACCATGCGTAAGAACTTGCCCAACAGGAGCAAGTCATGTAATCGAAGGTGGAATTGTAAAAGTTACACCAAACGAATGTATCGGTTGTGGCGCTTGCATAGTCTCCTGTCCTTACAACGCTCGATTTGTTCATCCGGAAGGATATATCGACAAATGCACCTTTTGCGACCATCGCGTGGCATTAGGGCAAGACACGGCTTGTGTTGCAGTTTGTCCGACTGATGCTCTGATTTTTGGCGACTTGGATGACGCCAAGAGTCCGGTATCCATAGCATTGAAAAATAACGACTGGTATGTATTGGCTCCCGAGGCCGGAACAAAACCACAATTGTATTTCCTTAAATAATCAACATTATGACTGAAGAATTATTTGTTAGTGGAAGACATATCGAGCATATAGACCCATATTTAACTTTGTGGGGAGGCCCGATAGCAATTTATCTATTTCTTGGAGGATTGGCAGCCGCCATACTGATTTTTGCCAATTTCTTTTTCCTGATGGGAAAAGCCGATAAGTATCCGATGACGGCAAAAGTGAGCACTTTGATACCTCCTGTAATTATCAGCATTGGTCTTATTCTGTTGGTTTATGACCTACACCATAAGTTATACTTTTGGCAACTTTTACTCAATTTCCGCATTGAATCTCCGATGTCGTGGGGTGCATGGACATTAACTTTTATCATGATTCCGGCGATTCTTTGGCCACTGATTTACATGAAGGATATTATTGATTATCTTTCAGAGCGAAACGCCGCTTGTCGATTAGTTGGCCTGTTGAAATGGATTGATAAAATGGCAAATAAATTTGGAATAGTTCGCTATTTCATTGGCTTAGCGAAAACTTATCAAAAACCAATGGCCTATATAACCATAGTCCTATCGCTAATCTTGGGAGTTTACACCGGAATTTTGTTAAGCGCGTTCAACGCACGCCCACTTTGGAATACAGCTATCTTAGGACCTCTTTTCCTAACAAGTGGAGTCTCAACCGG
>JAFGWF010000078.1 GCA_016937295.1 Bacteroidales bacterium | reverse complement strand
GCCGAAACGAGGCACGAGTGAGGTGGCAATCCTGCGAAATCCTGATGGAAAATATAGGTAATTTTATGAGGCTGAGGTTTTATTGTAAAGTCCTCCCTCAAGGAAAGCCGCCGAAACGAGGCACGAGAGAGGCGGCAATCCTGTGAAATCAAAAAATTATTGTTTGATTTGTAATGTAGTATCGGCGGATAAATTTCTACCATCATTTGTTAGGCATGTAAACGTAACGTCATAAATAGTTCCTTCAAAATCAATAAATTCACTAATATCTGTATAAAAAGTTATATAGCTTTCCTTTTTTTCGCAGTGATTTATGGTTTCTATATCGATATGATAGGCAAAATGTGGAACTTTCAACAAATTTGTGTTTTCAGGGATGGTGTCGTTTTTATAGTAAATGGGTTTATCTAATAAGATTTCGAAGGTAGAAGGCACTAATTCATTTTGGTAATCAACACATTGTGTGAATGCGTAGAAGCTTTGTGTTAATTTGATTTAAGGTAAGGAGCAACTGTTACCCCAATAGGCTCCATAGACAATAAACTTCAACTGATAAGGCAGTTCGAAAGCTTGTCGTAAGGAGGCTTTATTCAATACTCCATTCCTCCAGCCTTGATAGGAAATTACCGACTAACTTTTTTTACAATAAACGCAAAGAAAGCCAGATAAGCAAAGCCTAAAACCGGTATCCAATAGCTCACGTTTATATCGACTAAATCCGCGATTTTTCCTTGAAGTGGCGGCAGAAAAGCTCCTCCTAAGATCATCATTACCAAAAATGCGCTGCCTTGACTGGTGAATTTTCCCAATCCCTGCAACGCTAAACTGAAGATTACCGGCCACATCACCGAGCAAAATAATCCTCCACTGACAAATGCAAATACCGCAATTGTACCTGTGGTAAACATTCCTGTTATCATTGCTGCAATGCCTAATATTCCGAAGATTAACAGTGTTTTAGCAGGCTTATCTTGTCCAAAAAAGAAACCGGCAATTTGTATTAAAATTACAGCAGCATAAGGTAAAATGACTTTGATGGAAGAAAAGTCAACGCCGGCTAAATAGTTGGAAGCCAGAATGACTAAAAAGGCAATGTATGGGATTATCACTAAGGCAATAGTTCTGGTTTTGGAGTTGAGGTTAAATGCCGAAATTGCCCCTGCCCAACGACCGATCATCAGACTTCCCCAATAAAGCGAAACCAGCATTGGAGTCATAGAAGCCCAAAAACCTTCCACTTCTTTATTGGTGAGTTTCTGCAAAAAATCAGCGTATGAAATATCTCCTTGTATGGATATAAAGTTTTTAAAATCAAGATGTTTCAGAAATTCTCCAAGATTACTTTGAATGGTAACTTCGGTGCCAACATAGGTAAATATGGCAATCATTCCTAAGGTGAGTTGAGGATATTTCAGTGCACCCCAACCGATTGGATTTTTGCGTGCCACCGAGTTTGCAATAAGCAGCGAGCCAACCAAAACTGCAATACCGGCAAGGATTAGGTACAAACCTGTGAGGCTGTTATGGTCCACATTATCGCCGGTGTTTTGGTAGAAAATCATGGAAATAATCGCCACTAAAAGCAGAGTAATTATCGAGATAAGCCACGTAGCTTTATTTTCGTTTTCGATGGTTGAATCGGCTTTCATCGCGGGTAATTTTTTTGAAAAGCGAAACAACATTGCAGCTCCAAAAAAGGCGAGCCCAACAATTACGTAGAGCCATTGCACCGTGGAAAGACTTAAAGCCTTTATCAAACTTTCGTCTAAGGTGGTGGTTCCTAAGAGGGCTAATGCAAAGATGATTGGGCCAATGGTGGTGCCGAAAGAATTGATGCCTCCGGCTAAGTTGAGGCGGTTAGAGCCGGTGCTTTCGTCGCCTAAAGCTATGGCAAAGGGATTTGCGGCTGTTTGTTGCAACGAAAACCCTAATCCGATAATGAAGAGAGCGGCTAAAATAAAAGCGAAGCTGCTGGATGCCAACGCCGGAAACATAACAAATGCTCCCACCACCGACATCATAAGACCATACACAATGCCGTTTTTGAAGCCCCAACTATTGAGGAGATCTTTTTTGCCGGCTATGGAAATGATGAAAAGAAGGAAAGCGCCAATATAATAAGCAAAGTAAAAGGCGGAATCAATAAGCTGACTTTGAAACTGACTCAAGCCAAATTTTGATTTGGCAAAAGGGATAAAAACCCCATTGGATGCAGCTATAAAACCCCAAAAGAAAAAAACTGCCACAAGAGTGTAAAGTGCAGGGTAGTTGGTTGGTTTTTGCTCTTTATTAGTCGAGCTCTGATCTGTCTTTGTATTGGTTACTGTATTCATAATCATTCATTTACGGGCATTCTATTATACTTGATTTTCTACTTATTCCACTGCTATTAAACGCTTCAATTTGAAAATAATACGCGTCATTACTATCCATTCCGGAGAAATAATATTCGTTTTTACCATAAACCATTATGCTTCCGAAAAGTTTGTCGGGGGATTTACCAAAATATATTACATAACCATCGGCCAGAGGATTTAATTTCCATTTAAGCCACGAGTTTCTGCGTTCACCACCTTGGTTTGGATTGGCTCGTAGGGCAATAAAATCATTCACCGCTTCCGGTTTTTCGCTAAGACCATTGCCAAAAACTCGAAAGCCGCTGATGGCAAACTTTCCCGTAGGCATGGCAATATTTACAATTTTAATAAACCTTGCTTTTATCGGTTTTGGTAATTGAATATAATCATGCGGATTGTCGGAATTGCTATTGGATTTATCGACTAATAGTTCCCATTTTTTGCCATTTATGGAGCTAAATATTTGATATCTATGGACTTTACCAATAGTCTTTCCCATGAATTCAGCGTCCTGATCAGCAAAATTTGTTTGAACAGCAAACACCAAACTTTCAGTACCTAAATCCGATTCAAACCATTCGCCATTTTCTCCGGTATTAGCTGACCAATAGGTTTTTATATCTTCGTCAACGGCAAAATTGGTTTGCAAACTTCCTAAGGTTGAAGATGCTCTAACAGGTTTCATAAAGTTTAAGAGCATCCAACCCGTAAATTTAACGGTATCTTCTTTGTTTTCCGGTAAATAGGTAGGGTAATCGCCATAAGACGTATTGGAAAAAAGTTCACCATCGTTATCGAAGTTGGCAGGCCAAAGTCCAATTCGCCGTTCAAAATTGTTTTTTACACCAATCGTAATAGTGGAAACATGCCAATAATGTCCGGTTATTCCTTGAAAAGTATTGCCATGTCCTGCTCCTCTTGCAAAACCACCAGGTTTATAACTAAAAGGGTTATGTTTTTGATAAACAAATCCTTCCAAAGGATGATTGCTGGTATAAACTCCATCGGCGTAACCGCTAAACTCCGTTCCCGGAGCAGCGTATTGCAAATAATAGCGATTTCCATGTTTTATCATCTCAGCTCCTTCAATAAATGGTTTAAGGAAGGTATTGTCGTTAAATTCCCCAAATCGCTCCCAACCATAAATATCATCGTGTAGCGATATTAAAGGTTTTACAGGACCTACAGGTTCAAAACTTGTTGTGTCGATTTCAGCGCCTAATAAGGGAAATTCGTTGCTTGAACCCCAATAAATATAAAGTTTACCTGTTTCTTCGTCGAAATAGAAGCCAGGATCCCAAGCACCGGTTATTAACGAATCTGCGGCAATTTCCCATTTTCCTGTCTCTGGGCTGCGACTTCTCCACATCGGAAAATCGGCTTGATGTGTTGAGCCACAAACATACAGAGCTCCGTTCATTGCAAATACTCCCGGCGCATTCAAATCATGAATTACGGTATGACGTGGCAAAAGAAACTTTTTGGCGATAAATTTCCATTCCCATAAATCTTCACTTATCCAATAGCCTTCTTGATTGGTAGAAAATAGATAATATTTCCCTTTAAACAGCACAATAACAGGGTCGGCGGTTGTTCGGTGTTTTCCTTGTTTTGCAAAATGTTCAAATGGGGTGTAACCGTAATCCAAATTCATAGGATTGCAATAAGTTTTCTTTTCCTGCGACAATCCGTCTAATGCGAAATTTATGAGAAAGAATAATATTACAAATTGAAAATAATTCATTATCAATTATTTAACGGTTTTAATGAAATTGCAGCACCTCCTCCGGGGGCTAATTGCAGTTTTAAACTTGATTGTTGAGTAATATTTATTTTGCGAATGGTATATGCCTTTGGATTGGTTTGCCAATGAGCCTCAGGACTATCGGAATAAATGGTCGCTTCGTACGTTTTTTCCTTATCCAAAAAACTGAAACCAAGATTTATTTCACGGTCGTTTTCATCGGTAATAGCTCCTATAAACCACCGTTCACCTATTTTTTCCTTACGCGCAACCACCAAATAATCACCTGGCTCAGCATGCAAATAGATGCTTTTTTGCCAATCTAAAGCTACGTCTTTTATAAATTGAAAAGCATCGGCATAGCGTTCGTAATTTTCGGGCAAGTCGGCAGCCATTTGAAGGGGCGAATACATGGTAACATAAAGGGCTAATTGTTTTGCAAGGGTGGTATGCACTTGAAAAGATTTGCTGCTGTCGTAAACGTTCATTTTTATTTCAAAGATTCCCGGAGTATAATCCATTGGACCGCCCAAAAGTCGGGTAAAAGGAAGAATAGTTTCATGGGCTGGGGGATTTCCGATGCTCCATCCGTTGAATTCATTTCCGCGAGCTGCCTCTGCAGCAATATAGTTTGGCCATGTACGGTGCATTCCTGTAGGTCGAGAGCTTTCATGTGAGTTTACAACTATTTGATATTCAGCGGCTCTTTTAACAATATGATGATAATGGTTAACCATTGTTTGTCCATCGTGGTATTCACCACGTGGAATTATTTTTCCAACATAACCGGTTTTTACAGCCGGATATTGGTATTCTTTCATCAGGTTAAAAGCGCGATCTAAATGCCGTTCGTAATTGGATGCAGAGCCTGATGTTTCATGGTGCATAATTAGTTTTACCCCTTTAGATTGAGCATAAGAGGCAATTTTTGGCAAGTCGAAATCAGGGTAGGGTGTAGTGAAATCAAAGACATCTTCTTTCCAGTTACCAAACCAATCTTCCCATCCAATATTCCAACCTTCGATAAGCACTGCATCGAACTGATGTTTTTCTGCAAAATCAATATATCGCATAGCATTTTCAGTAGTTGCGCCATGTTTCGTTTGTACAGTTTCCTCTTGATAAAAACTGTGAGCGCTTTTCGATCCTTTATAATCCCAAGTGGACAGTCCAACGTGCATTTCCCACCAAATTCCTACATATTTCACGGGTTTTATCCAATCCGTATTTTCGATTTTGCAAGGTTCATTTAAATTCAGAATAATATTGCTTTCCAAAAGATTAGCAGCATTGTCGGCGAGTAAAATGGTGCGCCAAGGAGTTTTTGCAGGAGTTTGCAAATATGCTTTTATACCTAATGGATTTGAAGGTAGGAGCGAAGTGAATGCAAAATTAGCCTTATCAACCGACAAATGCATTACAGGGTAATTATCAACAGCGGCTTCAAAAATGTTGAGATAAATTCCATCATCCGTTTTCATCATTAGAGGCGATTGAACTGCAAAACGGGAGGGAATAGATTTAAGTGCAATGCCGTTGTTCAAATCAATGGTATTGTTATCGATGTCCGAAATTCTACCTTCACTGTAAGAATATTCTTGACTGTCAAAATCAGCCGGTAACCAAAAAGCTTTATGATTCCCTGTAAGCCGAAATTCGGTTTGTTCGTTCTTGATATTGAAGTAATTAAGATTTTTTTGAAGTGGAAATTCATACCTGAAAGCAATGCCGTGGTTATAGAGTCTAAATGTAATGATAGTCTTGATGCCAGAGTTTTTTTGTTCAAATACTTTCATGACTTCTATGCAATGATTCCTGATTTCCGATTGTTCGCCCAGAATCGGATTCCACAGCTCATCAATGGTTTTGCTTGTGGAACTTGTTTCCACCAAGTCGTTGAGAATTTGGCCTTCCTTTTCGGTTTCAATTTGCAATCTCGAATTTTTAATGACTATCTTTTGTTTGAATGAAACAAAATAGTAAATTTGTCCTTCTTCAAGGGTTACTGTTAGCTTAATGTTCCCGTTGGGGGAGTAAAAATCCGAAGAAAATACGGAATTCATCATCATAATCAAAACAGTCGCAAAGAGATATTTCATCGTTAATTTATTCTGAAAGTTTAAATTCCATGGAGGTCAAATCCCGACTGTTTGGGCCAATCATTACACTGAATTTTCCTGTTTCAACCACAAAATCAAGGTTATAATTGTAGAACTTTAAATCATCAGTCGTGAGCACAAACCTAAGTGTTTTTGTATTTCCTTTTTCGATAAAAATTTTCTTAAAACCTTTTAATTCTTTCACCGGTCGAGTAATGGTGCCGACAAAATCACGAACGTAAAGTTGAACAACTTCATAACCATCGTAATTGCCGGTGTTTTTTACCTCAATCGATACTTCCAAGCTGTCGTTTTGCCTGACAATTCTCTTAGATAGTTGCATATTCGAATACTCAAACTCTGTATAGGATAATCCAAAACCAAAAGGATATAAAGGTTCATTGCGTTCATCAAGATAATTTGTTTTAAACTTTTCAAATCTTCCTTCGTTGTTTTCTAAAGGACGTCCGGTATTTTTATGATTGTAGTAAATCGGAATTTGGCCAACAGACCGAGGAAAAGTGGTTGTTAGTTTTCCTGACGGATTTACATGCCCAAAAAGGACATCAGCAATGGCTAATCCTGCTTCAGTACCCGGAAACCACACGTTTAGGATTGCCTTAGCTTTTTTATCTTCATTATTCAAAACAAGTGGTCGCCCTGTGAACAGAAGCAATATGACGGGTTTTCCGGTTTTGATTAATTCATTGAAGAGATGTTGTTGAGCATCAGGAAGTTGAATATTAGTTCTGCTGCTACTTTCGCCGCTCATTTCTGAGGATTCGCCAAGTGCTGCAATAATTATATCGGATTGGTTTGCAATAAAAAGGGCTTCTTTTAGCAATTCTGTGTTTGATTGGTTTCTTTTCAATTCTCTTCCAAACATGGTTGCATTGAGTTCCAGAATTGAGTCATTCGTAAGATTACTGCCCTTGGCATAATTTAAGGTTATACTGTCGCCGGCAAAATATTGCAATCCATCCAAAACTGAGATGCAGGAGTCGAGATTTGTTGCAACACTCCAGGTGCCGGCCATATTTTGCCGTGTATGTGCCAAAGGACCAATTAATGCGATATTTTTTACTTTTTTTAGGGGAAGAATTTTTTCTTCGTTTTTGAGTAAAACGATCGATTGAGATGCTATTTTTCGAGCTGTATTTCGATGTTCTTTATTAAAAATTATGGACTTATTATTTTTGGAATTAAGATATTTGTATGGGTCTTCAAAAAGTCCGAGATCGTATTTTGCACTAAGAATCAAGCGTACCGACTCATCAATTGTTTCCATGCTAATAATACCATCATCTAACGATTCTTTTAAAGTAGTCAGAAAACCTTCGCTTACCATATCCATATTTAAACCTGCATTCAGAGCTAAGGCGGAAACTTGTTGTAAATTACCCATGCCGTGTTCCATCATTTCGTCCAAACTCGTATAGTCCGAAATGACAAACCCCTTGAAACCCCATTGGTTACGAAGCACTTCTGTCAATAGCCATTTATTTCCAGTGGCCGGAATACCATCTACTTCGTTGAAAGCTGTCATAACCGACCCTGCTCCGGCTTCAATGGCTGCTTTGTAAGGTGGAAAGTATTCATTATACATTCTTATTCTGCTCATGTCCACAGTGTTATAGTCTCTGCCTCCTTCGGGTGCGCCATAAAGTGCAAAATGTTTAACACAGGATAAAAGGGTTGTGGAACTGCTCAATTCCGACTGCTGATAACCTTTGACCATAGCTTGGGCAATTGCCGAGCCGAGAAACGGGTCTTCGCCCGAACCTTCGGAAACTCGTCCCCAGCGTGGGTCTCTACTCAAATCAACCATTGGCGAAAATGTCCAGTTGATACCGTCTGATGTGGCTTCTATAGCGGCTATTCTGGCACTCTTTCGGATTAAAGCTGTATCCCAACTGCACGATAATCCAAGAGGTATAGGAAAAGTTGTTTCATAACCATGAATCACATCCATGCCAAAAAGCAGAGGAATTTTTAGCCTGCTTTCATTGACTGCAATATCTTGAATTTCTCTAATCTTCTCGGCTGATTTCACATTAAAAATTCCGCCAACCAAACCTTCTTTGATATTTTGGTGAACATCTTTACTTACATATTCTCCGGTTGTTATTTGACCTGCAGTAACTAAGTTCATCTGACCTAATTTTTCTTCAAGGGTCATCTGAGATATTAAATTATTGATAAACTGCTCTTTATCCGATATTTCTTCTTTATGTTCACATGAAGTGAAAATTAGAATTATTGCGATAAAAAGTAGATGAAAAAGGGTGTTTTGTGAAGATTTTGATGTAGTCATGTTTAGCATATCTTGGTTAAAATCCATATTTTGTTGAATGAAATCCCAAATTGATAAGTCCAGCTTTGACATCTGGCGCATTCATAAAAAGCTCCCATAAAAGGCCGGTTCGATAATTTTCAATCATTGGTGCGATTGGACCTTGGTCTATTGCAAGATAACGTTTTGTTACCCAGTTGTGATGCGTTGAAAACGCATCGAAGGGACCGCAAATTCCAACATATTTATCCGAATTTTTTTCATAGATAAACCTTAAAAAATTCAGTGATTTATCTGGCGTGTATGGGTAGGAGGAGAGTGCGGCAGTTGGTGAAATAACGCCGCGGTCGTTGCCTGGGCGGTGGTCGGTATAGCCTGTGGTGCCATTTGAGTTTCGGGTGTAACTGGCTGTAAGTCCCCAGCATTCGTTGCTGTAACCACCCCAATTTAGCGGATTTTCAACACAATAGGCATGAATGATATTTGTATGGTTTTTTGTCAATTCTTCAAAATTCCCATAATCATCAGTAAGTCCGTTCGGGTCGAGACCCAGAAAACTATAATGCGACCAAAATAGAGAACCAACGGTGTTAGTTCCATTATGATTGAAAATCAATGGAATATTATAACTTTTTCTATCAGTTACGATTGCTCCATTTCGAGCCCAACCTTCCTGATAAACTTGCTTTGAGATTGGATGATGTGGAGAACTTGCAGCTAATACGTAGGTAATTAAACATTCATTAAAACCTTCGATTTTCATATTCATTTCCCAACCATAGTTTGGCGACCAATGCCAAAAAAGAACATTTTGTCCCTGTGTGAAAAAGTTAAAATCCACTCCTTTCCAGAGTGTGTCTGCAAGAAAAGCTAACTCTTGCTCTTCGGGGGTTCCGTTTTTGAAATATTCTCTTACGCAAATCAACCCTTGACATAGATAACTGGTTTCCACAAGGTCTGCACCATCGTCTTTTGTGCCGAAAGGGAAAACCTTTCCTGTATTTCCATTTATCCAATGACTCCACGCACCATGAAAACGATCAGCAGTTTGAAGAAATTCTAAGGCTTTAGTCAGTTGGGCAACTGCTTCTTGCCTTTCAATTAAACCACGGTCTGCTCCAACAATTATCGACATTAGCCCAAATCCACTGCCTCCGGTAGTAATGATATTTTGGTCAATATATGGTTCGTCCGTATGATAACGTTCTCTTGCCAAACCGGAGTTAGATTCTGCAAAATCGGTGAAATATTTTATCACATCCGTTTGAACAGCATCAAGTAACTGGTTTTCAGTTAGAGATGTTGAAGTTGTGTCTGCGGTGTCGTCCTTATTTTTCTTGCAAGAACATGCAAAAAGCAAGGATGTAAGTAAAAATAGAATTACAAGATTTTTAATCAAAGTCATAAGCAAATATTTTTCGGAAAAAAAATAAACCGAATTACAAAATGATTTACAAAGAAAATAAGAAAACGGGAAAACAGATTCAGCAACAATCGCTTTATCGAAGTTTTTTGGTACAGCGTAGTCAGTTTGTTACTTTGGATATTAGGGGACTGACTAAAAGTAATGGAATCCCACTAAAAAAGTGGAATTCCATACAAACTTACCATGAAAAACTATCTACCTGCTTTTTCAAGTTCGTAGAGTGCGTTGATGTCGGCGGCGCTGAGGGTTTTCTTCCAAACTCTGATTTCATCCATTTCGCCGTTTAAGGGTTGCTGCCACGCATCAGGAGTTCCTGTTACGTTAGGTTCAAAAGCCCCAAGAACTACACGAGTAGGAGTGAAGAAATTTAGAGGAAGAGCGTTTCCACCACCACGACTTTCCCAAACGGGATTTGAAATTTTCTGACCGTTGGCGTAGAGTTTAAATAATCCTGTGGTTGCTTCCCAAGTAATTACATAATGAGCCCATTTGCCACCATTAGTATTTGGTGCAGCAACGTGACCATTGGCGATATCCTCGGGTGAAGGATTTGCAGCATTGATAATGTCTTGCCAGTTGGCAGAGCCATCACCATTTTTGATAACAACAAGACCTTTCATAACCAAGGTGTCGCTTGCAGCAGTTCTCCAACCGGTTTCTGCCATTAAGTTGATATTTCCTGCCCACTCATTTTCACGAGTTAAACTGAAAAACATGGATGGATGTCCGTCTGTGCCGCCATTGTTATAGGCCTTTGCCCACAAACTAATGGACATACTTTCCATTGTTGTTCCCAAAGCGGTAATTTGAGGATAAGCCATAAATCCACTGGTGAATTTTGCACCTTGACCTTTCATAGCAGTAACATAGGTTACGCCTTGTGTGTTTTCAGGAGTTACACCTGATTTCGACTCTTTTCCATCGCCATTGAGAGGGAAATAAGCTACCAAGTCGGCGCTTCCTACTTCGTCGGCGTTATTATAACCGCCAATGGGAGGTAGAGTAGTGTCGTCTTCTTCATCATCTTTGTTGCAACTACTTAGAACAGTTGCAGTTACTAGTGTTACTGCCATTAGGAACATTAGTCTTCTTAAGTTTACTTTTGTCATAGTTTTTAAAATTTAAAGTTAGAAAATAGTTATTTAATTAATATCCAAAGTTTTGTGTTAGTAATCCGCCGCTTGCTATGATTTGTTCACTTGGAATTGGGAATAATTCATGCTTGCCTTCGATAAAAGTTTTGCCATCGGCAGCCATAGCAGTTTTGGCCTGACCTGTGCGAACCAAGTCGAACCAACGGTCGTGCTCCATAGCCATTTCCCAACGGCGCTCATTATAAATATCTTGAAGTGTTATAGAATTTCTGTCTGGCAAACCGGCTCTAAACCGCAGCGAATTGATTAATCCAAGAGCTTCGGATTGGTTTCCTAATTGCAATTCAGACTCTGCTTTTATCAAAATAATATCGCTGAATTTTAATATTCGTAAATTTTTAGCAGTTTCACTTTTGTTACCATTCCACGACTCGGCAATGCTGCTTTGATACGCTTTATAATTATATCTTGGATTGGTCCAGGAGGTTGAAGTTTGATAGCCATCCCACAAGGTTGAGGGTACAAACATTACTGCCGCTTTAAGCCTTAAATCGTTAGTGTCGAATGAATTAACTAATGAAAGTGATGGCGTGTTAAATCCCCAGCCTAAGTCAGGAGTGCCTCTGGGGCCTTGAACATCAGTATAGCTTTGAATTCCTTTGGTCAAAGTTGCTTGCACTTCATAAAGGGATTCTGAACCATTTTCGCCAATTTCGCGCCACACATGCGATACGTCTGCCATCAATTGATATTGGTTTGAGTTTATTACTTCCCCGGCCATAAATGCAGCATTGCTCCATTTTTGTTGATAGAGATATGCCTTGGCAAGCAAACCTTGTGCAGCCCCTTTTGTGGCTCTTCCTAAATCTGTAGAAGCGTATTCCGATTTTAAGGGCAATTTTTGAATAGCATCAAGCAGATCAGCCTCAATCTGTTGATAGGTTTCCTGTTGTGATTTTCTGACAAAAATAACCGAGTTAATAGTTTGATTATCATTGATATCAATCATAGAAGTGACAATTGGAACACCTCCAAAACAACGAACTAAATCAAAGTAGAATAAGGCTCTTAAGAACTTGGCTTCTCCTAATAGGCGATTTTTTGTGGATTCATCTAAAGATAATTGTTCCAAATAATGAATCGCCACATTGGCTCGGTAAATGCCATCATATCTCGATTTCCAAATATCTTGAAAACTAATATCCGAGGCTTCCCATTTGAGCTCGTCGAGTTTTTTCTTATCGGTTCCGGTGTCGTTGATAGTGCTACCTTTGTCAGCATCGTCCGAAGTGATACTAGTTACTCCAATCCAGGAAAAGGAGTACATATTCCAGTCTAACTGTTTATTATAAATGCCATTTATCAGCGATTCGGCATTTTCAGGATTATTCAAAAAATCAATCTCCGTCATTCGGTCATTTGGCTCAACGTCAAGTTGCTTTTCACAACTGATGATTAAGCTGCTGATTATTAACAATATAAAAGCTGTAAGTGAGTTTATCTTAATCATAATTTTCGATTTAAATATCCAGATTTAATCCAATAATAAAAGACTTATTGGTTGGATAGGCATCTAATTCAATACCGGCACCTCCCATTGGATTTGCATTATCACTTCCTACAATTTCAGGTGAGAATCCTGAAAATTTGGTAAATAATAATGGATTAACTGTTGAAAAGTAAATTCTTAAATTTTGGATTTTGTCATTTAGAAGTGGAATTTTATAACCTAAAGTAATATTATTCACTCGCAAAAAGGATCCGTCTTCGATATAATAAGTGGATGCAACCGGAACATCATTGAATGGTTTAGGATTTACGGCATCGGGATTTGAGGGCATCCAGAAATCTTCAAGTAATTCATATTCAATGTTTTCACCGCCAAATCTTTGTGCTTTTTTCCCGTTATAAACTTTATTTCCGGCAACACCATATAAATAAAGGGAAAAATCAAATCTTTTGTAGTTGAGCGAAAAGTTAAATCCACCTGTAAATTTTGGTAGATAGGATCCTGCTATCACCCTTTCATCGGAATAAATAAAGGCGCCATCTGCATCAATTCCTTCAACTTGATAAACATAAAAGCTTCCAAGAGCCTCACCTGCAATTACTTGTTTTGTCCATTGACCATTGCCCAAACTTCCACCGATAAAATTACTGAAATAGGAGTTTTTAACTTCGGTAAGCTTATTAGAATTATAGGAGAAATTTCCTCCTAAAGTCATCTGTAGCTTTTCGGAGAATTGTTTTAAGTATTTTAAAGTGAGCTCAATACCCCTGTTTAGTACCTTTCCCGTATTTACAAAAACCGGTTCAGGAGAAAGCACGGACGGTAGGGTAACAGGTAGAATTAAGTCCTCAGAGATTCGATTATAGAACTCAATAGTACCGGAAAGGCTGTTGTTGAAAATGATAAAGTCAATTCCTGCATCAAATTCTTTCATGGTTTCCCATGTTAGGTTGGGGTCCACTTGATAAGGAACAATAGAACCTTGATAGATATTTTGATCAGCTCCAAAAGCATAGTTATTTCCGGTATTGAACACAATATTATTTACTGCATTGCCTGTGTTGCTATTTCCAACTTCGCCATATCCTACTCTGACTTTCAGGTGATTTACAAATTTAATTTTGCTCATAAATGCTTCCCTGTTTATTAGCCAACCTGCCGAAATCGCAGGAAACATTCCCCAGCGTTGCCCTTTTTGAAATACGGAAACCCCTTCGCGCCTTAAGGATGCCGAAAGGATATATTTCCCCGCAAAATCGTAGTCAGCCCTTCCAAACATGGCAATGCTGATAATCGGAGTTGTGTGATAATTCGAAACTACTGAACCCGGGGCAACTTCATCATTATAACTGCTTAAATTGAGATACCAATAGTTTTCTTGATATGGCAGGTTAAATCGATTGCCGGAAAGGTAGTCGTAATTGTTTCTCATGCTTTTACTCACTCCGCCTACAACTGTTAAATGATGCTGCTTGAAGTTTTTAGAAAAAGTAAGAAAATTATCCCAGTTATATATAAATTCGTTATACTTATATTGAGTTAATGTGTTGTTTATCGGTATGTTACTTCCATAAGATGCCGCGTAATCATCCGTTGAAGAAGTAGGATTCTGACTTAGCCAAATATCTCGATTTGGATAATAACTATAACCTTTTCCCGTATTATAAGTTCCCCCAAACGACGAATTAAACTTAAGTGTTTTTGTAATCTGAGCTTCAATGCCAACAGAACCAAATACATTAAACTGCCGGTTTTGTTCGTTGAATAGCGTAATTTGAGCCACAGGATTAGCAACATTATTAAAACGGTCGGAACCATTAATGTCTATAAGGCCTGTCGTTTTATTGAGAATCGGTACGCCCCATCGCCCATTCTCAAACATCACCGGCACGATGGGCGATTGTTTGTAAGCGTTTGTAAAGGCAGAGTTTGGTTTGGGAGTATTTGATGAATTTACAATATTTATGTTTTGAGTAATTTTTATTCTGGAATTGAAGATTTTATACTCGTTACGCGAACTAATATTATTTCTTTTATAGGATGTTCCTTTGAGTATCCCTTCTTCCCTAAAATCAGTGAACCCAAAGTAGTAGGTGACATTTTCGGAACCTCCGGCTAAACTTATATAATTACTGAATACATTTCCGTTATCGGTAATTTCATCGAGCCAATTAGTATTATAAGGTTGGTCGAAATTAAAATAGGTTGACGATCCTAAAGCGGTATTATTATAATATGCAAATCTATAAGAATCCGACATTTTTACATCACGCAGCATGTTTCTAATACCATAATAAGTATTGTAATTGATTGTAAATGAACCGGGTTTCCCCTTTTTTGTAGTTACAATGACTACTCCATTTGCTCCTTTCTGTCCATAGATTGCAAGTGAAGCTGCATCTTTAAGAATATCTATACTTTCAATTTCGTTAGGACTTAGGCCGTTAAGGTTTGCTATTTCCACTCCATCAACGATATACAATGGGTCTCTTCCACTTAGTACGGTTCCTAAACCACGAATTCGGATGCTTGGATTTTGTCCTGGCTCATCGTTGGTAACAATTGTTACTCCGGCGGCCTTACCTTGAATGGATTGAATTGCCGATTGTGAAGGGGTTTTTAGGATTTCCTCAGTTTTTACTTGTACTACGGAGCCTGTTACTACACCTTTCTTTTTTGAACCATAACCAACGATAACTACCTCGTTAAGTGATGTAGTTTCCTCTTCTAATGTAATTTTCATGGAGGTTTTTACTGCTTTCACTACTTTGGTTTTCATGCCAATCATCTGAAATTGAAGTTCTTCGTTAATTTCTGCTTTTATTTCAAATTTGCCATCCACATCAGTAAGTGCGTTTGTTCCTGATTTTAATGCCTTTACGTGAACTCCAACTAATGTTTCACCTTGACTATTTATAACAACACCGTTGATATTTTGCCCAAAGTTTTGGAGTGATAAAAAAATTAATATTAGAAAGTAAAATTTCCTCATAAATTGTTTGTTTGTTCGGGTTGTATTTGTTGTCCAAAATTAATAAATCATTAACAATTTTTTATAAAGACGGCTCTACAAAAACACATCTTTTTAATTTTATATATAAATACATGTTAATCAGTCAAATACGCATCCGATATTAATACAAAATATAGTCTAATTTTATTAGTGATGTGGAAATGATGAGTTAAATTAACACATAATATTCATTTCTTAACTGAATATTTATGCAATTTAATTTAAAGTGGAGAAGAAAAGGTTGAGATT
>JAFGWF010000077.1 GCA_016937295.1 Bacteroidales bacterium | reverse complement strand
GAAATTATGGGTTTATACCAGCATTTATCTTTGATTTTTTCCGATTGAAAAATAGCTCCGGCAAAACAATTCAACTTTTTGAGATAAATGGACAACGAGTTCAATGCAGCATCTTCCAAGCAGTTGCCATTTCCTATCACTAAGGCTATTTCGTATAGTATTTGGGTTTGATGTTGTTCTGTGCTCATATTTTTTCTATTAGTGCAACGACTGCAGTTTTATTAAAAAACTCAAGAAAATCTTTTCCACTGTTGGCAATTTCTCCAAGACTTAAAACGCCAATCATCGGGTTGGGATTTTTATTGACAATATCAATTTCCTGCTGAAAACTTTCTTCGAGAAATAAGGACCTTGAAATGCAATCAATGAAAAAGATGATGTAATCATTCTTATATCGAAAATTTGTAAGTGCTTCATTATAAGCTTCTCCGGCAGCTTCAATAATGTTGTTTTCTTCTCCTTTCATTATGTAAATCAGCGAGTTTTGAGCGATTTCGCCCACACAAATCAGGCTGTCGTCTGTGCCAATCAAGATTGGATCTCGAATGATTTCTTCTTGATCAAATTTTCCAATTCCGAAAGGAAAGCCACGCGATATGGCACTGAAATTTTCAGAATTAACTGTTACGTTTCCATATTTTTTTATGGTTGTTTTATAAAACTGAAATGCCGGTTGACCATCAATTTTAGAAATTATATTTTTGTTGGCATCTGTTACCGAAAAAGGGCCGGCAAGTTTTTGCCAACCATGTTTTACTCCTACGCTGCTGTTTGCTTTTAAAGCTGCAAGCACTGCGGCGTTTTTGTAAAGCTTATTGCCTATAAGAATTGACGATATTTCCGGCGAAGAGAGACTTCCGCATCCGCCGCCCACAAAATTTAGCTCGATTCCATAAAAGTTAAAAAGTTCACTAATAAGTTGTTCAATTTCGGCACTTCGCCCATCCACAAAAGTAATGAGGGTTTTAAATTCTTCGTCTAATAACTTGTTAGAAAAGAGGTTAGAAAATGTATTTCGGTCAATTTCACTTAGATCTTCAATGGGAATAATCTCAATTTCTTGTTGAATACTTAAAATGATGATGCCACGATCTATTATTTTGTTTTGGTGAATGATTTTTGGAAAAATTCCTCCAAATACCGGTATCTCAACGGGAATATAATCTAAAAAGCCACATTGAGTTATCGGAGCATTTTCGGCAATTAATATCATTAAAGCGCTATTATTTCCTTCTGCTGACAGTTTGTGAAAGCTTTCTGCGATTTCGGTGTTGTTTGTTGAATCTTGAATTACAGTGATTTGCATAAAAGAAATTGTAATAAATTCAAAATAATTAGTATAAATCAATAAAACAAACAGCAAATATAAACGACTGGTCAGAGATAGTCAAGTATTAGTTTGATAGTTGGCTCAACCAAATTTGATTTAATTTTGCGGCATGGAAACAATGAAAATACAT
Source organism: Bacteroidales bacterium (assembly GCA_016937295.1). Lineage (GTDB taxonomy): Bacteria > Bacteroidota > Bacteroidia > Bacteroidales > UBA1556 > UBA6267. The sequence continues at coordinate 4,980 of JAFGWF010000077.1, read as the reverse complement.
ATTTCAGCTCTTTCTTATTCCAATACCTTTCCATTTGTTTATGGATTGGAAAAGAAGCTTAGGTCGAGGGTTGAAAAAATCAATTTTGAAGTGCCGGCAGTTTCGGCCTCACGTTTTGGCGAAGGGGAAGTTGAAGTCGCTCTTGTTCCTGTTGGGGCTTTGATACATTTTAAAATTAATTATCAAATCATTACGGATTATTGCATTGGAGCTGATGGTCCTGTAAAAACAGTTTGCTTATATTCAAACGTTTCAATCCCTGACCTGAAAACCATTTATCTTGATACCGAATCAATGACATCGGTGGCTTTAGTTAAAATTCTTGCAAAATTTTACTGGAATATTTCTCCGGTTTTTTTGCCATTAAAGCCTGATTATATGCCTTCGAATGAGGAAGCTATTTTGTTGATTGGTGATAAAACTTTTGGTCGTAGTGCCGATTTTTCCTTTACCTACGATTTGGCTGAGGAGTGGAAAAACTTTACCGGATTGCCTTTTGTTTTTGCCGTTTGGGTTAGCAAGCCGAACTTAAGTACAGATTTTATAAACTCCTTAAATGATAGTTTGACTTATGGATTAACGCATCTTGCTGAAGTTCAGAAGCATTTCAAATTGCCGGTTTCAGCGGATGAATACCTGAATTATTTAACAAATTATTTAGATTTTAAACTGGATTTTCCAAAACGAAAAGCGGTTGAACTATTTCAACAATTTCAAAGGAAATTAAGTGAATAATTTTTTTTGTGTAACGAATATATAAAGTTGTATATTAGCCGCTCAAACCATAGCAAATCCACTATATTCATGCGTTATATATTTATTTTACTAATATCCTTTACACTAACTGGTTTAATAGCTCAAAATCAGGTTATTTCGTTTACCGGTGACAATCCATCCTCGTCCGATTTATGGCCGCAACGGGAGGTTTCAGACGATGGAATTCAAGGGATTACTGTCAATTATCAGTTTTCCGGCGCCCATGTGGTGCCAACCTTTGAACACGGAACTGTCTTTCAGAGGCTATTCATCAATGGTTTTAGTCATTCCCAAGAAGTTAGTAAAGCGGCATTGCCTTCTCATATTGATATTATTTTAGTTCCAAACGGCGTAAATCCTGTTTTACAACTACTCTCTTGCGATACCATTCTTCTTAACAACTTTCTAATTTATCCGGCATTAGAGCCTGCAAGCGATGAATATGGCGCCGCTGAACCGGAATTTGTTTTCGATTCGGCTTTTTATAACTCATCCTTCATGTATCCTTCAAGTCCTGTGCAACTGCGTGAATTGATTCATTTTAAGGGGTTTTCATTGGCTCTTGTCGAAATTTTCCCAATTCAATATCTGCCGGGCTCTCGAAAGATTTATGCCCATTCTAATATTTCTTATAAGTTAAGTTTTCCAACTGCTACCTCTTTTATCGGCGGCATAAATAACCTATCGGATAGAGCCATAAAGTTGATTCCTAATTACGTAATCAACGACCAGTCGGTTAGAGCTGAGCTTCAGTCCTATATCGGTCAGAACTCTACGTTATTCCAAAAGGATTATTTGATTATCACACATCCTGATTATGCTGAGGCCGCTGATTCACTTGCTAATTGGAAACGTCAGTTGGGATTTAACCCGGAAATTTTCGTGTCATCAAATTGGACTTCATCTACTGTTAAATCGACTATTCAAAATTTTTATCTCAACAACACACCTTCTCCGGATTATTTTGTGATTATTGGCGACAATGATAAGGTTCCCGGACAAACGATTACCAGTGGCACAACCTCTTTTGCAACGGATTTATATTATGCTTGCATGGACGGCAGCAGCGACTACGTGCCGGATATGGCTTATGGCCGGATTTCTGTTGCTAATCCAACTCAAGCTCTTTCGGTGGTTCAAAAAATCATTAATTATGAACGTAATCCATTGATTGATACCAGCTTTTACAATAATGGTTTAAACTGTGCTTATTTTCAACATGCCGGTAATGGTTATGCCGAAAGGCGTTTTGCACAAACAAGTGAAGATATTAGAAATCATGTAGTTAGTCATGGTTATAATGTGGATAGGGTTTATTATACCGAGAGCAATGTGAATCCTCTTTATTGGAATAATGGTTATTATTCCGCAGGGGAATCGCTTCCGAACTATCTAAAAAAACCAACTTTTCCGTGGAATGGTAACGCTGCGCAAATAACCAATCTCATTAATGAAGGCCGTTTTTATGTTTTTCATCGCGACCATGGCATGGCTTCCGGTTGGGGAGATCCTTACTATACTACATCCAATATTAATTCGCTTAATAACGGAAACAAACTTCCCGTAGTTTTTTCAATTAACTGTCTCACAGGAAAATATCAGGATGCGGAATGTTTTGCTGAGAAGTTTCTGCGACATCCCAATGGCGGAGCAGTCGGGGTTTTTGGCCATGGTGAGGTGAGCTATAGCGGTTATAACGATGGATTGTCTCTTGGACTTGCTGATGCAATTTGGGCTAATCCCGGTCTTGTTCCCAATTTTACCGGTTCAGGTGGCGTTTCTAATCCTATTTTGACAAGCCATACTAATATTTATCGCCTTGGAGATGTTAAGAATCAGGGACTTATCCGCATGATTGAAACATGGGGAGGTTCAACAACAGATATCAAATATACGCATGAGCTTTTGAACTATTTTGGGGATCCTGCAATGGAGATTTTTACGGATAATCCAACCCCAATTTTTGCTTCCATCGACGACACAATAAGTTGCATTAATGATACAAGTTTAGTTATTTCTAATTCCAATTTTGACGGCTTGGCCACCTTAGTGGTTGATGATGTTCTCGTTTCCAAAACGCCCATCGTCAATGGTTCCGGAATTCTGTATTTCAATTCGATTAGTGGAAATTATGCAACTCTAACAATATCAGGCCATAATAGAGTTCCGCTAATCAAGAAAGTAGTAATTGTTGGTGGTTGTCCTCGGGCTAAGTTCAGTGTTTACTCTCAAAAATATTGCCTTCAAGACAGTGTGGTTGTTACTGATTTGTCCACCGGTACTATAGCTTCCCGATTGTGGAATTTTGGCGTTGGAGCTTCTCCTGCAACTTCTTCAGGAACCGGTCCATTTGTCGTATATTATTCAACTTCAGGACCTAAAACTATTTTGCTGACGGTTACCGATTCAAACAATATATCGGTTTCTTATCAAGAAGATATAACTATGGATCAGTATTGTCGTTACACCGTGCCTGCTACCGGAACGTCCATTATTTCAAAATGCTCCGGTTTGCTTTATGACGATGGAGGCATTGGGAACTATTCCGACAATACCTCAGGCACCGTAACCATTTCCCCCATTGGAGCAAGCAGTGTGAGTCTCACTTTCACTCAATTTGATTTTGAATCCGGTTATGATTTTCTGAAAGTATATGATGGAGCCAGTGTAAATAGTCCTTTAATTGGTTCATATTCAGGCACTACACTGCCTAATAATGGTCAAATAAGCTCTACAGGCGGTTCCATAACCATTCAGCAGTTTACCGATAGCTACCTGAATCAAGGTGGATTTGAGCTTTCGTGGCAATGCAGCTATCCCAATTCTGCCCCCAGTTGTGATTTCTCGGTTTCAGACTCGGCTTCTTGCAATGGAATCGTTAACTTTTTCGACAATTCTATCAACGGACCAACTTCTTGGATATGGGATTTTGGCGATGGAAATGGTTCCTCTTTGAAAAATCCGCAACATATTTATTCTCAATCAGGTACGTATAATGTTAAATTAATCGTTTCCAACTCTTATGGTGTCGATTCCGCAATTCATCATTCCATAGTATCTGTAAATTTGCCACCTATTCCTTTGGTTACTCAGAATATTCGATGTAAGCAGGGGGTTTTAAATATCACTTCCGATTACTCCGGCAATGGGACTTTATGGTGGTTTGGTGATGCAGTAACCCTTCAACCTATCGATACCGGTAAAATTTTTCAAACCCCATTTTTAAGTCAAAGTACTTCTTATTACGCAGAAGTCCATGAAGATAAAACTTCTCAATTTACAGGTAAAACGACCAATGCCGGTGGTGGTAGTTATTTCACTTCCGCTTCTGTGCATTACTTGGTTTTTGATAGTTATAAAGATTTCAGACTTAAATCGGTTAAGGTTTACGCTTCTTCTGCCGGTGACCGTACCATTCAACTGTTGAATAGCTCGGGAAGTTTGATAATGAGTCGCACAGTTTTCATTCCTGTGGGTGAATCGCGAATTGAGTTAAATATGGATATTCCGGTTGGGATGAATTTACGTATGGCCGGTCCGGCTTCTCCAGACCTCTATCGCAATAATGCAGGGATAAATTACCCGTATTTAATTAATGGTGTGGTTAATATAAAACATAGCAGCGCAACTTCCGACCCAACAGGCTATTATTATTATTTCTATGATTGGGAAATTGTGGATGGCGATTGTGTAAGTCCACGCTTTACCGTGCCGGTTACTATTTCTGACTCCTTGTCACCAATTGCAAATTTCGACTACTCTAATAATGATCCATATATTGCCTTTGATAATCAGTCACTTTATGGAGATAGTTATTATTGGGACTTTGGTGATGGTGACTTTTCTATCCTAAAAAATCCAAATCATTTATTCCTAAATAATGGGACATATACGGTTTCACTGACTGTTACAAATAATTGCGGCCAGAAATTCATAACCAAGCAGATTACCATATTAAATGCCGGTTTGCAAACTTCTCAAGAAATTCAGAAATTGGTTGTTTTTCCAATACCTGCAAAAGATAAACTCTTTATTGACATTTCTGTGCTTAGTTCCCAAAATCTTACATATCAGGTTAGTGATATGGTTGGAAAAATTGTGGAGCGCTCCGAAGTCCATGTTTTAGCCGGGCAAAACCAGCTTACGCTTGGGATTAAAGATTTGGCAAATGGCATGTACACCTTAACTTTTATGGCAAAAGATGGATTGATAGTCCGAAAGTTT
>JAFGWF010000076.1 GCA_016937295.1 Bacteroidales bacterium | reverse complement strand
TATACAAATTATCAAACACATGAGTAATAAACTCATTTTGAGCTTCTTGACATTGAAAAATTCAAGTCTTTTTAAACAATACGTCAATGAACCATTAGGCAAGTAAATCAATTTATAAGTTACGATTTGTCAAATACACATTATGCAAATAAACGGATTACGGACAGAAGATAAAATCATTCAGGGTTGATTTGGAGATGAATTCGCGCACTTATTCAATTTCTGAAGGATTATGTTTATTTTCCTCTAAAAAGTTTTTATTGGATATTATACTTCTGCCCAATTCTTTCTCAGTTTGTTTGCGCGCAACACCTGCAACTCCTCCACCACGCTTTGCAACTTTCAAATTTTCAACAAAGGAGTTGGGTTTTTCATTCTGCGAGATTTCAGTGGTTACTCTTTCGCCTAACATAGTGAAAATCAATTCCAAATCGGTCATGTGATCTCGCAAATTCTGGCTTTTCTTATCCAATCCTTTAAATTCTTTATAATCGGATGGGGTCATACCAAAAGTAGCTTTTGATATTTCGGCAGTTAAAATGGCATAATCCTTTTCCAACGTTATTCCTCGTTCTTTCCATTCATCAGTCAAATTTTGCCTGATAGCAATTCCTCTCAAACGCTTATCAATCCAATCTTGCGGATAGCCTTTTTGTTCATAAAGCGCTTTCATGCGTTCTTGAGCAAGCTCTGGATTCTCTATTTCCTGCAAACGTTCATATCCTACTTGCGACAACCACAGTTTAAACGGCTCAGCCTTAGCGGAAGGGATGGACTGGATGATACGAAATAAACCTTTTACATTGGCGCAATCAGTCGTTCGAAGTTTCCCATCTGAAGCATGTAGTTTCAACTGTCGACAAATTGTCGACAGTTCAATACCGGAAACCTTCTCACGCTTTTTCATTTTAAACCAATAATCCCGAGGGTTTATGCTATCGGTTAAAGTTTCCACAACATCAATGACGGAAAAATACCACTGCTCTTCTTCTTCGTCCCATAATGAACGGATTTTCTTATCCTGAAATAATTTAATATTGGTCATTATTTATTGTTATTTAATTATTAGTTTAATTCATCTATCTACCCCTGCACATAACTCAACCACTCTTTGTTGCTAATGGCCAAATTCACTTTTTTCAAACTGCTCAGGAATATAAGAAGCAGTTTGCCGATCACTATTAATTTGTTTATAAAGAGTTTTCAGTTTTCCAATTCGACTTTCCTTTGAAGCTGTTTGATATTCAAAATGAAAATCTTCAAGATCTTCAAGCCTAAGATTTTCTAATGAGTTGGATATAAAAAACTTATGATACTCATCAATGATTTTCTTTACCTTTTTATAACTTTCAGCGCGATGTTCATCTTGCGCAATCAATTCGCTTTTTTCAATATTTTCTAATGTTTTCCCTTGAGGAATAAGTTCAAAACGTAATGTTTTATTTACCTGATACAAATTTGTGAAACTGTGCAGTGATTTCATATTCAATAGTTTTAATGTGATTAAAAGGCCAAATTTACAATAATATTTATTTCAGGTTAATAAATATTTAAATAAATTTGATATTTTCCTTTTACACTAACAAACCAATTGAATCAGCCTAAAAATCTCTCGTTCAAAGACTTTTCAGCAATTTGATTTTTCGTTGGGGAATGGATTATTTCCCTTTCCTAATATTAAATGGAGCGGCGATTAGGCTTGTGATAATTCCCATCACAGGAGTATAAATTAGTCCGCTGATGATATATGCCTTGATATTGAAAAACGCTTCGGCTTCAGCTTGGGTTTTCATGCCATGCTCAACCGTGTATTTTATCACATTCTCGAAATAATGGGGAGTGATGATATAGGATGTAATCAACTGGCTTACAGGACTAAAAATAGTAACAATCAGAGTAATTATAAGACCGGATAAAAAGCCTTGACCAAAAGTCATTGGCCCTTGATAATAATTCAGACGTTTGTCGCGAAGAGCCAAAAAATAGATTAGGATGGCCGGAATTGCCACAAAATTGGTGTAAATCAAATGATGCTCAATATGCTTGTCGTGCAAACCAACAAGGCGCTCTAAAATCATCCACACAAGCATCATTGCAATAAAGATAATAGCCCATTTAAATTCAATTCTAAATTTTCCCATGATAAAACCAATTTGAAATTAGTTTGCAAAAATAATAAAATAAAAACACGCTCATTTTCATAGCATAATGATAAAAGTCAGTGCAGTTTATTAGGTGATTGAAATCCACCTTAGACGCGACCGCTAATCTTTTTTTGTGAAGATAATTTAAGTTAAAAAATGGAAACCAAAAAACCAATCCCCCATTTTCAGATTTTTTTATATCTTTGCCGCGATTTCTAACAGGGGTGCCCTTTTTGCGAAAGCGAAACTAATAACGGGCTGAGATCATACTCTTAGGACCTGATCCGGGTAATGCCGGCGAAGGGAGGCGAACCAAAACACAGTTCTTTTCTATGGTTCCGTAAGGGTAAACTTAGTAAAATCAATCGGCGTACTCCTCACCGGTTGTATAAGTTTAACTTTAATTTTTTCATTTATGTTACACAAAATCAAAGCTTTATTGGCTTTATTCCTATTTTCTGCAATGGGAATGCAGGCTCAGTTTTCCGTTTCCGGAAAAATCACTGACAAAGAAACGGGTGAAAATCTGCCCGGTGCACACATCAAACTAGGCGAACAACTTGCCGTAAGCAATTCGCAAGGTTTCTATCAATTCAACAACGTCAAGGCCGGAGTCTATCCGTTGGAAGTTAGCTATTTAGGCTATTCCATTTTCCATCAGGAGCTTAAGTTGGACAAAAATCAGATTGTCAATATGGAAATGACCTTGTCGCCAAAAATGGAAGATGCGGTGGTTATTGTAGCACACCGAGCCAACGACAAGATGGGAACATCTTTTACCAACCTGACAAAGATGGACATAAAAAAAGCCGATGCAGGAATGGACATTCCGTACCTTATCGAAATGACGCCCGGACTTGTGACCAACTCGGATGCCGGCACCGGAATTGGCTACACTTCCATGCGAATTCGTGGTTCCGACCCAACGCGTATCAACGTTACTATCAACGGAATACCTTTTAATGATCCGGAAAGCCAAGGTACCTATTTTGTCAATCTTCCCGATTTGGCAGGGTCGCTCAACAATGTGCAAATTCAACGTGGTGTAGGCACTTCGGTCAATGGAGCTGCGGCTTTTGGGGCTACCATCGACATGCAAACTCAGGGGCTGCAAGCCGACCCAATGGGTGAGTTAAGCCTCTCTTACGGAAGTTTTAACACGCAACGCTACCGTTTAGCTGCTTCCACCGGACTTATCGCCGACAAATATTCCTTTGATGTGCGCCTTTCCAGCATCCATTCCGATGGCTATATCGACCGCGCTTCTGCCGATTTGAAATCCTTTTTCGTTACAGGAGCTCGCTATGGAAAAAATAGCATTCTCAGAATCAACGTTTTCAGTGGAAACGAAAAAACCTATCAAGCTTGGAGCGGCGTACCAAAAGACAGCCTGAAAACCAATCGAACCTTCAATCCTTACAGCTATGAAAACGAAGTGGATAATTATACTCAAACCCATTATCACCTTTTGTACTCGGTGAAAGCCGGAAAAAAATGGATTTTGAATTCGGCACTTTTTTACACCAAAGGTTATGGCTATTACGAAAATTTCAAAGAAGATGAAAGTCTAAGCGG
>JAFGWF010000007.1 GCA_016937295.1 Bacteroidales bacterium | reverse complement strand
ATTTCCTCAGGAATTTTCTCCCTCGAAGTGAAGCTCTCCTTTTTGGCAATACCGCTGATTCTCGGGTTTCAAAAAGCCGATTCTGACTTCAATTTCAACCATTTCCTTAAATATTTTTCTATCGCTTCAATCATCAGTCCTTTAATACTTTTCGCCAGAGCTTTTTATATCTATTTTTCAGGAAATCAGTTCCCAATCTACTCCCCATTTTCACCCGAATTACATGTTACCTATTTAGCAGCATATTCCACTATAAACCTATTAATCAATTATTTTATTATCAAAAACCACCCCAATCTCCCAACCAAAATACTTGCATATTTTTCCATACTTATTACATTTCCCATTATCTGGGTTTCGCAATCCAAAGCCGGAATGCTTATCTTTTTAATGATCATTTCAATCCTTGTTTTTAAAGAGATTGTTAAATTCAACAAATGGATCGGAATTATTTCTATTTCGGTTTTAGTAACTGGTTCTGTGATGTTTATCAATACAAATCCGCGTTTCAAAGCCATGTTTGAAGCCATTAAGCACTACGAAAAATACTTGGATGGCAAACAAACAACAACCGAAAGCACCGCTGCACGTATTATGACTTGGGACGCATCACTGAAAATTATCAAAGAAAATTTTTGGATTGGCGTTGGAAATGGTGACGCTAAAGCTGAACTGCTTAAAAAATACGATAGTTTAGGTTATCAAGGTCCTGCCAGATTGCAACTGAATGCCCATAATCAATATCTTGAAACCATGCTTTATACCGGCATTTTGGGTTTAATTTTTTTATTAGGAATGTTCTTTCTACCCATTGTTTTTCTAAAACAAAACACCCAATTTTTTTGGATGTTTGCGGTTGTTTATGGCTTACATTTTCTTTTTGAATCCATGCTTAACACTCAGGCGGGAGTTATTTTCTTTGTATTTATGTATTGCATAATTATTAAAGCCGAACAAGACCAATCTCAAATAATTCATTAACAGCAACTTATAATATATTTATAAATCAAAAACATACTTTCTTCTGATATTTATTATTTTTTTAGAATTAATCTAAACAACAATATTTTTTCGTTATATATTTGCATCGAATTACTAACTTTTAAATTTTTAAATCATGGCAATAACAAAAGTATGGGTAGAAGATGGCTGCACTTCTTGTGGACTTTGTGAAGGAACAGCACCAGATATTTTCGAAATCGATGATGTATCGGAAGTAATTGATGGAGCTGATTTTAGTGCTCACGAAGACGAAATCAGACAGGCCGCCGAAGAGTGCCCGGTAGAAGTTATAAAATACGAGTAAGCGATAATTTTTTCATATTCAGTTTTTTAGTTAATAATTAGGTCTTCCTCCCCGGAAGGCCTTTTTATTTTGACTTGGCTCAAAGGACAAATAACCTATTTTTGCAAATTAATATTTACAAAGAGAAATGGGAAACATCGTTGCAATTGTAGGCAGACCAAACGTGGGAAAATCCACGCTTTTCAATAGATTAATTCAAAAACGTCAGGCCATTGTTGAGTCAACAAGCGGTGTAACCCGTGATAGACACTACGGAAAATCGGACTGGAACGGAAAGGAATTTTCGGTAATCGACACCGGTGGTTATGTTGTTGGAAGCGACGATGTTTTCGAGTTGGAGATTCGCAAACAGGTTGATATAGCCATTGAAGAAGCTTCTGCAATTATATTTGTTGTGGACGCCCGTGAAGGGGTTTCTCCATTGGATGAGGAGGTTGCAAGGCTTTTACACAAAACCTCCAAACCGGTATTTGTGGCAGTAAATAAAGTGGATTCATCGAATCTAACTTACAATGTAAATGAGTTTTACGGATTAGGTTTGGGCGAAGTTTATGGAATTTCGGCAATTTCAGGTTCAGGCACGGGCGAATTGCTTGACGAGGTTGTAAAAAACTTAAACCGAGAGGATTATGTTGAAAAATACCCGGAAGAGTTGCCTAAAGTTGCCATTGTAGGTCGGCCAAATGTTGGTAAATCGTCCTTAATCAATGCGTTATTAGGAGAAGAGAGAAATATTGTTACTCCGATTGCAGGCACAACCCGCGACACATTATACTCCCGATTCAATAGTTTTGGATATGATATTCTTTTACTCGACACCGCAGGAATCCGGAAAAAATCGAAAGTCAAAGAAGATATTGAGTTTTATTCGACTATCCGAAGCATTAAAGCTATTGAAGAATCGGATGTTGTTCTCCTACTTTTGGATGCTCAAAATGGAATTGAATCCCAAGATTTGGCTATTTTTTCTATTGCCGAAAAAAACCATAAGGGCATTGTCATCATGGTCAACAAATGGGATTTAATTGAAAAAGACCACAACTCAACAAAACTCTTCACCCAACAAATCACCTCAGCCACAGCACCTTTCACCGATTTGAATATTATTTTTACCTCAGTTACCGAAAAACAACGGATTCTTAAAGCATTGGATTTGGTGATGGAAACGTATAAACGCCGTACCAATAAAATCACCACTTCGCAACTAAACGAAGT
>JAFGWF010000075.1 GCA_016937295.1 Bacteroidales bacterium | reverse complement strand
TGCAAATACTGATTTTCGATGTCGGAATATAGAATCGCATTTTCGCCCACAACTGCCACTACCTTGTCGATAACATGTGTTTTAGTTTGCGATTTTCCGCTAACTGAAAAAAAGAAAAAAATTGAGACTAACAGAAAAAATTTATAATTCATTTTAAATCATTTAGTTAAATGTTTTTAGAGCACCATCATTACGCGCTTTCTCCATAATATCTTCCTCAAGTTGACGAATCAAAAGTTGCTTGCGTTTATTCAAAATAATGCTCTTAATTCGATCATATTCAAAGCTTAAAGGCGACACGCTTTCTTTGATTCGGAAACCATTGAACAAAACCAAAGTAGTATATAAGGAATCCTGAATTTCGACAAATTTATTATTCTTAAGAAACACTTCCTGATTATATGTTTTGAGCGGTACCTCCTTGAGTAAATCGTCGAAAAGAAGCCACATTTCATCCTCTAAAAAATAATTTATAGCATATCTATTCGACAAATCGACAAGTTTCTCCTTGTCTTCAGGGCTGTAATTCTTTAAAATATTTTTTGCCTCTTTAATATTTCGCGAATCATTTTCAAACTTAATGAACATCACTTTCACAATATTATCTTTAAGCTCAAAATCGTTGAGATGCGATTGATAATACTCCGAAATTTCCTGTTCGCTAACGATAGTATCCAAATTTTGTTGTACAAACTTTTTCTGGTAATTAAATATGAGAAGTGAATTTCGATACTTTTCGATTTTCTTTTCGATATTCATTTCATCTTCACCAAGATTCTGCGCTGATTGATACAAAAGTACTTTCTCTTGCATCCATCTATTGATATAATTTTGGACAAAAATAACGCTATCGCGACCATGCAAAACATCAGGCATCTCTTGAGCCAAATCTTCTGCAAGTAGCTTATAATTATAAGCAACAGCAACAATTTGCTCCTCCTTATCATTTTGGCAACTTAGCGCTAAAAGAAGCGTCCCTGCCAAAAACAAAAACAGCAACCCGTTATTTTTCAAGAGAGTCAAACACTTTTTGGTTAATTTCTACAGTATATTTTTGCCGAAGCGAATTTATCCATTCATCATGTAAATAATTCTGATAATCGGCGGTAATCAGTCCCCGTGCTTCGCTTAATTTTTTAGGTGATGCTTCCATCAATTGATTAATGCGAACTAAGAAAATCAGTTTATCCCCATTTTCAATTCGCTGAACACCCACTTTTTTCTCCGCTTTATCGATAATGGTGTTATCCCCTTCCTCATACTTTCCGCGCTCAAAACCAACATTTAACGATGAGTTGCTATTAGTGAGGCGAATAACCGAGTCTAAAGGCATTCCGGCGTTTAGGTAGTTTTTCACAATATGCGCTATGCTATCGTTTTTAACACGATAAATCTCCGCATCTACGCGAGGTTTCCACATATAATTTGACTGATTTTGATTTAAAAAAGCCGAAAGTCCAACCGTATCACTTATCGCTTTCGACCATATTTTTTCGTCACTGATATTAAATAAAAGAATGCCATCGTGATATTCATTCATCAACATCCTAAAATTAAAATCTTCCTTTTCTAAATTACTACTTTTTTCGTTAAGAACCATTTGAGTAACCCACTGATTATAAAGATTATGAATCATATATTTTATAGTTCCCTTACTCATTGATCGCTGGTTGGATTCCACAAATGCTGCAAACTGTTTTTGGGTAAATTTCTTTTTGTTCAAAACGAATAATGGTTTTGTAAGGCTGGATGCAGCGGTAGCTTTCCAATTTTTCTCAAAAATAGAGGAATCGACTACACTGTAAAACTCTTGAAGAGCTTTTGGATATTCCTTAAATTTATATTCCTTTTTGAATCGTTCAACGGCAACCTCCCGACTTTTGTTAGAGCGACTATCCTTAGCGACTTTAGTTTTCAATTCGGGAAGATATTCGTTATAAGGTGGCGTTTTTCGAAGGTCTAAAAGCTTGATTAGATGATAACCATACTCCGTTTCAATCGGTTGAGAGATTCCGCCAATGGAATCGATTTCCGAAATACCTTTGATAAAATCAGGAACCATTCTGCTCACTTCAAACCAATTTAGTTCACCCCCCTTTTCAGCGGATCCACGGTCGTCAGAATACTTCATGGCGGCCTGTTCAAAGGTGATAGCATTATTTAAAATTTCGGCTCTAATTTCATCAATTTTTGTTTTTGCAACAAGGGATTGATTGGTGTTATTAACCAAAATATGTGCGGCGTGAATTGTCCCAAGAGCTTCGATTTTGTCTGTAACCTTCACTAAATGATAGCCATATTTGGTACGAATTGGCATCGAAATTTCGCCAACAGGAGTGTTATAAGCTGCATTCTCAAACGGATAAACCATATAAAATGCCGTAAAATATCCCAAATCACCACCATTTCCTTTTCGAGCAGGATAGTTGCGGTCAGCAGCTCGGTCTCGTGCAGAAGGATCGTCAGAATGCTCCTTGGCTAAGGCTGCAAAATCCTCACCTTTCATAGCTTTTTTACGAATTTCGAGCAAACTATTATAAGCTGCCTTAGCCAAACTATCCTCATCATCCATATTTTCAGGAATACGCTTCATAATATGACTAGCACGAATATTATACTGCAAACGATTATATGCCTCCTCTAACAAAACCTCATTAACATCCTTATCAACCAAATAAGGCTGAGCAAGTTGAGTTCGATAGCCGGCTAATTCGGTAGTGAAAGATTTGGAAGTATCCATTCCTAACTCCTCTGCCTCTTTCACTTTTAAGCGAAAATTCACAAATAAATCTAAATAATCCGACATAGAAGTAGTATCGTCAACACCTGCACGTCCATTATTTTTATCAAAAACATAAAGAAACTGCGATACAGTGATTTTCTCATCGCCAATGGTCAATAAAGTTCTTGTATCTTCTTTCTGCGCAAAAATGGCACTAACGAACCAAAAAAAAGCAAAAAACAAAAGATTGAATTTTTTCATAACATCAAGCTAATTAATTGATTAATAGACAAAAATAATATTATTTTCTAGAATAATTTGGAGCTTCTCGGGTGATGGTAATATCATGGGGATGACTTTCGACCATTCCGGCAGCGGTAATTTTGGTAAAACTTGCCCCCATAAGAGCTTCAATATTTGCAGCACCACAATAGCCCATACCGGCGCGTAAGCCACCTACCATTTGATGAACTACTTCCGAAAGTGTCCCTTTGTAAGGAACCCTGCCAACAATACCTTCAGGAACTAATTTCTGAATATCATCTTCCATATCTTGAAAATAACGGTCTTTTGAGCCTTGCTGCATAGCTTCCACAGATCCCATTCCACGATATGCCTTAAACTTGCGACCTTCGTAAATTATTGTTTCGCCCGGAGACTCGTCAACGCCGGCAAACAAAGAACCCAACATCACCGTATTACCACCTCCGGCAATAGCTTTTACAATGTCGCCACTATAGCGAATGCCTCCATCGGCAATCACCGGTACTCCTTTTCCTTTGAGTGCCTTTGCAACATTATAAACCGCAGTAAGTTGAGGCACACCAACACCGGCAACAATTCGAGTAGTACAAATTGAACCGGGACCAATTCCAACCTTAACCGCATCGGCTCCGGCATCGACTAATGCCAAAGCGGCCTCGGCGGTTGCAATATTTCCAACTACCAAATCCACCTCGGGAAAATGTTGCTTAAATTTTTGAGCCATTTCGATAACTCCCTTGGTGTGACCATGAGCAGTATCGATAACAATTGCATCAACTCCGGCATGAATCAGCGCTTGACAACGATCAATTGTATCGCTTCCGATACCTACTGCTGCCGCAACGCGCAATCTGCCTCTTTTATCTTTACTTGCATTTGGACGAGCTTTAATCTTGATAATATCCTTGTAGGTAATCAATCCAACCAATTTATACTCTTCGTCAACAACCGGTAATTTTTCAATTTTGTAGGCATTTAAAATATCAGCGGCTTTCTCAAAATCTTCAAACTCGGTAATGGTGATTAGGTTTTTTGAAGTCATCACATCGGAAATCTTTTTCGTCATTTCCCTTTCAAACCGAAGATCACGATTCGATACAATACCGATGAGTTTGTGGTTTTGATCCACGACAGGAATGCCGCCAATACCATATTCTTTCATCAATGCAAGGGCGTCGGCAACAAGTTTGTCGGCAGTGATAGTAATCGGATTGATAATCATTCCATTTTCAGCTCGCTTGACCTTCATCACTTCAGTAGCTTGACGCTCAATGGACATATTTTTATGAATCACTCCAATGCCACCTTCTTGAGCAATAGCAATGGCTAAACCCGATTCGGTTACTGTGTCCATTGCAGCAGATACAATGGGAATATTCAATTGAATATTTCGGGTGAAATTTGTTGTAAGATTAACCTCTCGTGGGAGCACTTCAGAATAGGCGGGCACAAGAAGAACATCGTCATAAGTGAGACCTTCTCCTAAGAATTTGTCGTTATACATATTGGTAATTTTACGAATGTCTAATTATATCTAATTAGCGTGCAAATTTATCAAAATATTGCAATGTGGCACGACCCAAGATTTGCTTTTTAGATTATTTAATGGATTCGTAAACAAGATTGAAAAAATGCCTGATTTATAAAAACCATTTCTTAAACGAAACAGAATTATACCTTTTTGATTCGAAAACAAAAAAGATTGATTTCTAACTACTTTACTTTATGGAATTAAAGTTTTTAAGTAATTATAAATCAATCTATTGACTTATTTACAAACTATCCTTTATTATCTATTCTTGAACCAGGAATTTCGATATATTAAGATGCCCGACACTATCTTTTACTCTTATCAAATAAATTCCCGGAGCAAATTCGGCGGCAGAAATTTGGATTTGATTTCCTCTAAATTTTTCATTCTTCACAAGCTTTCCTTGAAGATTGTATATCGAAAACTCATAATCATCTTCAACAGACATGTTAACATTTATCAAGTCGGATGAATTTGCCGGATTTGGAAAAACCGAAAGTTCACCATTTGCAGAAATAGATACAGAGATAATTTCAGAAAATTCAAATCTGCCATCAAAATCAATCTGACGCAAGCGATAGTAAACCATTCCGGAGTTTGCCGGATTATCTTGAGAAGAATATTGACGAATTATATTGCTTGTGCCGTGTCCTTCAACCAAACCAATGACCTCAAAATTGACTGCATCATAAGACCTTAACACTTCAAAATGACTATTATTAATTTCAGATGCAGTAACCCATGTAAGATTGACAACACCCTCATTTTCAACCGCAACAAAACTTATTAATTCTACGGGGAGAGTA
>JAFGWF010000074.1 GCA_016937295.1 Bacteroidales bacterium | reverse complement strand
TGGAGTTGATTATTCTTTAAAAACAAGTCAGAAATAATCAAAAAACCCTGAGCCTTATAATAATTGAAACCCAATTTAGATGACTCGTCAATAGCCTCATTACAAAGTTGTTCGGCGACTTCAAATTCGTTTTTGAGAATATATACTTTTGCTAAATTGAGTTTGACGGCTATCATCTCCGAAAGGTCACTTTTTACTTTGAAATTTGCCAATGATTTTTCAAAATAGTACTTAGCTGAATCAATTTCATCGATGTCAAGCAGAAAAACACCATAGTTGAATTGATTGATGGAATGGTTGTAGGCTGAGCAATTCTTATTTGAAAATGAAATACTTTTTAAAAAATAGTTTTGAGATTTCTTTTTGTCATCGGTATATGAATAGATTAGAGCTAAATCGCTATATGCCCAGGAAAGATAATGGTTGTTATCTTCATCTTTTGGAAATTTCTGATGGATTAATTCCGCAAGAAGAACAGATTTGTATTGATTAATAATGGCTTGATTATAAAGATTGGCTTCTAAATAAATGGTTGCTAAAAGGTTATAAGTTTTTGTTAAAACACTGATTTCCTTTAAGCTGTCTTTTGGATATGGCGATAGAATGTCGATGATTTTTTTTAAGGTTAAAACTGCCGAATCTTTTTGATTTTTTAATCTGTAGTAGTAGGCTTGAGTTCTCAAAAACTCGGCATGAAGATAATCAGGCTTGAGTTTTTTACCGATTGCAACCAATTTTGGATAAAATATATCCACTTTAGTCAAGTCGTTTTCTATGTAAAAATAGACGCTGTCGTTGTATTTTTTAAACTCCCTCAATAGTGAGGAATCGCTATTTTCCTGCTGTTGGGCAATGGATTCCGAAACAAAAAAGAAGTTCAGAATGAATATCAATAACGAAATCCAAAATCTATAAAAAGAGTTCATCCACTTTTGGTTTTATAATCCCGGTCGAGTTTTGATAATCTCCTTGTTGTGAACACTTAATACCGGTATATGAGATTGATTAACAAGCTGTTGCCCTTGACTTCCAAGAAAAACATCCTTAGCAAAAAACTCCGTTTCAACCATGGTAATTATTAGGTTTGCGTTAATACTATTTGCGTAATTTAAAGTAGATTTGCTTATTTCACTTGTACTCATAAACTGCACATGATTTTTTATCCCCTTGGAATTAAGCCCTGCAACCGCTTGCTTAACATAAGAATCAACCCGCATTTTCATTGTGGAAACGGAGGAGCTATAAATTCCAATGACGTGCACCTCTGCGCCAAATCTTTGAGCAATATCCATTGTGATTGGCATTTTTTGTCGTGTTTCCAAAGTGTTGTCAATGGCTATAACAATCTTCGATAAATCGCGGCCAATAGGTCGATGCAATTGCACTGTAAGCACAGGACATTTAGCTAAAGCTATGATTTTGTTGGCATTATCACCAATAAAAAATCTACGCACCCCATGACTTCCATGATGGCCGACAACTATCATATCGGCTTCAATTTCTTCCGATACTCTTATGATTTCCTTATAAATTGTGCCTTCAGTTACTAATAAAGAAGTGGGTATTTTTACTTTATTATGCTCCTTATTAAGCTCAATAAGTTTATTTTCCAAGCGCTCTTTAAATGTTGCACCGTCAATATTTTTAAGGCTTTGCGGTATTTCTCCGGTATTATTATAGACTAAAGTTATTGCTGAGCCAAATTTTTCAGCCAATGCCAAAGCGTGCTGATAAGCATTCACCGAAGATGGAGAAAAGTCCATCGCCATAAGTAATTTCTTCATAAGTTGGATTTGGTTATAAGTATTGAATCATTTGAGCCTATTTGAAAAGTATCACTTCATCCACAGCCACAAAAGCAAAAGGATAATTATCTTTTATGGTTTGAATAAATTTTAATGCTTCTAATTTGGTTCTGAAATCTCCTATTCGTACTTTATACGCCGGAGCATTATAGACAATATAAACCTCACTATCAGGATATTTTGTAAGAAATTCTGCTTTCATCAGGTTTGCTCTATCACGGCTATTTGCTCCGCTTACAGAAAAAATCTGAACACGAAATCCCGCCACAGCACCGTATTTTTCGTTGATTTTTTTGTGTTTTTCAACAATCTTTTCAATTTCCGGACTTTGATGAATACGCGCCTTCGATGGTTTATCTCCGTCCATTGTTTTAAATGAAAATAGAATCACTAAAGCTAAAACAGAAAAAATGATTTTGGGCATGTTGTTATTAAGTTGGAATTCATCGGCAAAAATAAGAATTAAATGGATTGAATCGACTTATTTTGTTTGCCAATCATAGATGGATTTACTGCGAAATGAGAGCACAGGAATCGGACAATGATTGACCATTTGCTGAGCATAAGGGCCTAATAAAAGGTTAGCAGTCGATGTTTCTTGCTCTGTCATGATGGAAATCAAATCACATTCGTGCTCTTTGGCAAACTCTATGGTTGTTTCGGTCAAATTGCTGGCATCCGTTGAATGAACTTCATTTTCGATTTCTCGGTCATCCAAATATTTCTTTGCTTGGTCGGTGTAGCCATCGACTAAATCTTTAATAGTTTGATGCTGAGTTGAATATAGAGATAACAAGATTACTTTTGCTTTATAAAGCTTAGCCAATTTAGCCGTCAGCGGCAACTTTTGACGGGTTTCTCTGGTGCTGTCAATGGGAACTAATATTTTTTCGACAGCTTTATCACAAGGATATTCGTTTCGAATCGTTACCACAGGACATTCCGAAAAACTCACAATTTTATAAGCGTTGCTACCTATCCAAAACTCTTCAAAACCTGAGGCTCCGTGTGTACCTGCTACAACCATTACAGCATCGTGATATTTGGCTTGATTCACTAACTCTCTGTAAATCTTACCATTTCGCATTTTGTACATAAACTTGCCATTCACCAATTTGCTTTGGTTTGCTTCAATGATATGCTCGAAACGTTTCTTAACCTCTAGCCTCGGGTCAGATGCGTCTGAATAAATGCTCATCGTGTTTTTTTTCTTTTCAACCCATACGAGCATGATGTTGGCGCCAATGCTGTTTGCGGTATAAATTGCAAAATTCAATGCGTTCAGTGCACCATCTGAAAAATCCATTCCTACTACGATTACTGGTTTCATAATCTTATATTTTAGTTTGTAATCGGGTTTGTTTCCTTGATAATTTCTAAGCCGTAAAGATACAAATATATTTAAGAGAGTCAAAGATTATCGTACATTTTTTTTAATTTTTGTTCAAATATTATTTTTTTTTCAGTTTATGCGACTATGAATTTTTATAACGTATAGATTTACTGTTACTTAACAGAATCTATCGAAAAATTCATTTCTAAAAAACTAAAACTTTCCCTATAACTACTTTTCTTCATAATTATACGGTTGTAAAAATTTCATTTTCGCTAATACACTCATTTTAAAATTGTTAATTGCATAGAAAATAATTTTTCCAAAGAAATAAAACTTCCTCAAACTTGGAATTATATGTTTATAAAGACAACTATTACGATTTTTTTCATAAAGTAAAGTTGATATATTTCGTTAAGAGTTTGTTAATAATTCGTGATGAATGATAAACCTAAAAATCATTTTTTTTCTACATTTGGCGGTTTTAAACCAACAATGGATTTAACTTAAACAGGAATTTATGGATCAAAAATTCAATCCTCAAGAAAATTATCTTAAGACCAAAGAATCAATTGGTTATGTCGATATAAATAGAGCTACGCAGTCCGACTACGACCGGATTGGTTTTATGTCGGGGTTAGAAGTGCACCAGCAACTTTTGACAGATGAGAAATTGTTTTGCCACTGTCCGGCAGGAGTCTTCAACGACAATGAGGATTTTGATGCGGAAGTTATTCGTCACATGCGACCGACACTTTCCGAATTAGGCGAATATGACGGCACCGCTTTGATGGAATTCAAAACACGGAAAAC
>JAFGWF010000073.1 GCA_016937295.1 Bacteroidales bacterium | reverse complement strand
ACAATGTATATACAAAATAGGCGAGATAGTAGTAAATTCAACGGTTGTAGCCCGCTTTAAATTTGTGGCGGTTTGATAGGTTTGAAGCCCGCAATCGCCTACTTTGCATATACTAAACGTTAGCAACAAGGTTAAGTAATGAAGTTTGCATAATGATTATTTATAAGATTAGCAGAGTGACTTTTGAAGATACAATTACACTTAGGAAAAGAGATGTTATTAATGATGCTGCTTATCCTACTATTGGTAATAAAGACGATAATCATGCTTTACATGCTTATAAACCTATAAACACTATTTATAAGTGTTAGAACATATAATATTACTATCTTTGCTAGAAATAATACTACTATGAAAAAAGCAGTTATATCTGGAGATATTGTTGCATCTACTAGTTTAAGTGTAGATGGAAGAGAACTAGTTGAGGGTTCAATTAAAGAACTTATAGAGGAATTAAAAGGAAAATTTAATACTTATACACGAACCATTAAGGGTGATTATCTTGAATGTGTCATACCTAATCCTACAGAAGCACTACGTGTAGCACTTGCAATCAAAAGTTTCATAAAATCAATTCCAATCGATGAGACACCTCTCTACAAAACAAATAAAAGAGTTAAATTATTCAAGACACACGGCATTCGTCTTGCAATTGGATATGGTGAACTTAGTCGCTTCAATCCAAGTGAAGGAATTATTGATGGAGAAGCTATCTATCTTTCAGGAAGGACAATAAATGAATTTTCCACTTATAATAAAGAAAGGATTGTAATAAAAAATACTTTGTTTTTTAACTCACATAACAATTCGCTTAACAAGCAAGTTGAACCAATACTAGCACTATTAGATGTTTTAATTGGCAAAGCCACATCCAAACAATGTAAGGTATTATATTTGAAACTAATGGATTACAATGAAGATGCTATCGCTTCCAAATTAGAAATATCCCAATCCGTAGTTAATCAACACTCAACAAGCATTGGATGGAATGCGATAGAAAAAGCGGTAACTTTTTTTAGTGAATTAATTGAAAACAAATAAAATGGACCTAAATCAATTATTAATTTTACAGTTAATTGCTCATTTTATTTCTGATTTTACTCTTCAACCAGAAAGAATGGCAAACGATAAAAACAATTTGGGTTTTAGAAGTAAATTGTTGAAATGGCATATTCTTATAACATTCATCACTGCATGGGTGTTTTCATTTCAAGTTAATTTTGTATTCGGGGCACTTACAATTGCGATTTTACATTGGATTGCAGACGGAATTAAAAAATACATTAAGGACAATAATACAATTGGAAGATATTCTTTTTTTATAGACCAGATAATTCATTTAACTATTATAATATCAGTAGTCTTATTATATAATAACTACTTCCAATTAATTCCGATTTTCAATTTTACACTAAGTGTAAAATTTTTATTGATAATCGGGTGCTATATTTTTAGTGCCAAACCTTCTAACATTATTATAAAGGAGACATTCATGGTCTTTAATATACAGGCAAGTAGTTCTGGAAATGACGACCTCCCAAATGCAGGTAAATTGATAGGTATAATTGAACGTTTCTTAGTACTAACATTTGTGATTTTAAACCAATTTGAAGCAGTTGGATTTCTTATCGCAGCTAAATCAATTTTAAGATTTAAAGACGACAATACAATAAAAACTGAATATGTTCTAATTGGCACGATGTTAAGTTTTGGAATTGCAATTGCTTTGGGAATATTTATAAATCTTTATTGAAAAATAAAACCCAGTTGCTAATAAAATCTATATGTAATGCGGGGTTCAGTGGGTGATTCAGCTACAGTTCTTCGTTGCAAAACCGCCAATTCATCGTTGACGATTTGGCTATAAAAACCAAAATATGAATAAACGAATTAGCTCTGCGCAGTTTGACAGGAAAGTGCTTCGTAATCACGCAATACGCCAAGCCTCAACCGTTCCCAACACCCTCCCCATAAAACTTTTCACTGACTAATTCGGCTAATGGTTAATACAAAAAGAGCGGAAATTTAGTTTTTTAGTCCGATTTTTGAATGGATTGTGAAACAAAATGGATTATTTTTGGATTGGTAACGAAAGCCCCTCTTGGCTAAACAGATTCAAAATCAATTGCCAAATTTGAGCTTTCGACAATTAGTTGTGTATTTGTAACTAATTGATTATGAATTACTCTAATTATTTATTAACGATTAAAACTTTTACATGAACAAAGTATTATTGACCGGAGCCACCGGCTACATCGGAAAAAGATTGCTGCCTGTTTTGGTTGAAAACGGTTATTCAGTTGTCTGTGCTGTGAGGGATAAAAACAAATTTCATGTTGTAGATTCTATAAAGGACAAAATCCAAGTCATTGAACTGGATTTAACTCAAAAACAGACACTTAATGATATTCCTCAAGATATCGACTTTGCTTTTTACTTGGTTCATTCAATGTCAACTTCGTCAAATTATACAGCATTAGAGCAACAATCTGCCATCAATTTCAGGGAAGCCATTAACAAAACCAAAGCTAAGCAAGTGGTTTATTTGAGCGGTATTGTAAACTCCGAGACCTTATCAACCCATCTGAATTCGAGAAAAAATGTTGAAAATGAATTGAGTAAAGGAAATTTCGCATTGACGACTGTTCGGGCAGGAATCATCATTGGTTCAGGTAGTGCATCATTCGAAATCATACGCGATTTAGTGGAGAAACTGCCCATTATGATAGGTCCAAAATGGTTAAGTACTAAATGTCAGCCTATTGGGATTTCTGATGTTATCAAGATTTTAATCGGAATTTTGGGAAATGCTCAAACCTATAACAAAAGCTATGATATTGCAGGCAATGAAATATTGACCTACAAAGAAATGTTGATGGCGTTTGCGCGTGTACGCGGATTAAAGCGAATCGTATGGACAGTGCCGGTAATGACCCCAAAATTATCATCATATTGGTTGTATTTCATAACCTCTACTTCTTATAAACTTGCTATATCCTTGGTTGACAGCATGAAAATAGAGGTGATTGCAAAGGATGATGAGATGAATAAGCTGCTTCAAATCAACCCATTATCGTATGAGGAATGTATCAGAAATGCATTCAGCAAAATTGAGCAAAACGAGATTGTTTCCAGTTGGAAAGATTCGACCATAAGCGGCAGGCTCGACTATAAAATTTCCGACTACATAAATGTGCCGGAGTTTGGTTGCTTTAAGGATATTCGCTCAAAGGAAGTGATAGATGAAGCGGCTTGCATTAACAAACTATGGAAAATTGGCGGTGAAACAGGCTGGTATTATGGCGATTGGCTGTGGAACTTGAGAGGCTTCATCGACAAATTATCTGGAGGTGTTGGCATCAGAAGGGGCAGAACAAGTACCGACGAAATACATGCCGGCGATACCCTTGATTTTTGGCGGGTGCTCTATGCCGACAAAAACGAAAAGCGATTGCTCCTTTTCGCTGAGATGAAGCTGCCGGGTGAAGCTTGGTTGGATTTTCAATTAAAGGATAATAACCTCATTCAAACAGCCACCTTTCGCCCTAAAGGACTCTTAGGAAGGGCATATTGGTATTCAGTTTTGCCCTTTCACGGATTGATTTTTAAAGGATTAATAAACGAATTGACGAAACATAATAAGAATTGAAATAGAAATGACTTTAAAAAGAACTTATCTACTATCAATCTGTTTTCTATTAGTGAGTTATTTTGCAAATGGGCAAGCAGGAAAATCTAGGTTTGATTTTTTAAATATTGAAAGTTTATATTATTACGGTGCATTACATCAAGTCGATGTTGGTTTTTCTCTTACAAATAATTTTGGAGCTTCAATTTTTACTGATATTTTCTACTATGGTCCATCATTAAATTTAGGATACGGATTTGCATTGGATAATAATACTCATCTACTGCATTCAAGTTTAGGATATGAGTTTTGTGGTTATTTTTTGATATTTATGGGGCGAGCAACTTTAAATAACTACACTAACTTTAGCGACAATCAAATGACTTTTAAACCGGAAGTAGGTCTGACTTTCATGGGATTAATAAACTTAACTTATGGATATAACTTCAGTTTAAACCGAAATGATCCCTTTGGAATAGCTGGTCATTACATAGGTTTGGATTTGCATTTTCAGTTGAAAGATTTGAATTAATAAGAATCCTCGTATAATATTACGGAAATTTGGAAAAATCTGGAATCCGATTCCAAAAAAGTCCGAGATATCACCTCCTTTGGCTATGCATCCATCTACGTTAACAGCGTTAAATTTCAAATTTCTATAATTTATTATTTATCTAAGTAATTGAAATATAATAGTATATAGTGTTTGTTCTATACTATCAAATAATATTGTTTGATAGTATCAAATAATATTATTTGATAGTATCGAATAATGTTGTATTTTTGTATCGTACAAATTAATTGTTATGATACTTAAAGCACAACTTAAGTCGGTTATAGATTCGCAGAACGAAAACTTCATATCGAAAAAGGCTGGAATTTCTCGGGATGTTTTACCGAAAGTGCCTCATCAAGAGAGCTTTGCAACAATCATCACCGGAATTCGCCGATGCGGAAAGAGCACATTGCTGCTTCAATATATGCAATCCTATTTGACGGGAGGTGTGTTTCTTAATTTCGAAGATATCAGGCTTGCCAATTTTGAAAGTTCCGATTTCTCCCGATTCTATGAGATTCTTGTTGAACAAAACGAAAAGCAACTCATTCTTGACGAAATTCAGCTCATTCCAAAATGGGAAATTTTTGTGAATCAACTCCTGCGTGAGGGATTTAAAATTTTTATCAGCGGTTCAAATGCCACAATGCTTAGCAGGGAATTAGGTACTCATTTGACCGGCAGGAATTTAACTATGGAGTTGTTTCCGTTTTCATATCCTGAGTTTCTTCGGTTGAAGGGTGTAGAGAATTCCTCATCTGCATTGCTTAACTATTTGGAAGAAGGCGGATTTCCCGAGTTTCTGAAAACCAACAATACGGATATTTTGGTTAATCTTGTTAACGATATTTTAGTTAGAGACATAGCTATTCGTCATGCTATCAGAGACATAGATGCTTTGAAAAAGTTGACTTTATATCTTATTTCGAATATAGGAAAACCGGTTTCCGCAACTAATATTTCGGGAATGACGGGTTTTAAATCCGTTTCAACCATTATCGAATATTTTAGTTATTTGGAAGAGGCTTACCTGCTTTCCTTCATTCCACAATTTTCTTTTTCGATAAAATCTCAAATTCGCAATCCAAAAAAAGTATATTGCATTGATAATGGTATTATTAGCGTCGTCTCAAAGTCCTTTTCCGAAGACATCGGAAGGAAACTTGAAAATCTTGTTTTTGTATCTCTGAGGCGAAAAAATCGAGATATTTTTTACTTTAAAGACAAGGGAGAATGTGATTTTGTCATTCAGCAAAATGACAAAATTGTGAATGCAATTCAAGTTTCGTATGATGTTAACGACCTGAATTTCAATAGAGAAGTCGATGGGCTTCTTGAAGCTATGGACTTCTTCGATTTAGAGGTAGGCATAATCGTTACTTTAAACCAAAAAGATAGTTTAGAACGGAATGGTCGCCAAGTGAAGATTATTCCTTTGGATGAGTTTCTTGCGGATTTTGTCGTTTAATTCGCAAGACAACTTGTCTGGTTAACCTAACTTTTGAATCCTTTCAAATGCTAACTTACTGCTGATGATGGCCATTGGAAGTCCTGCGCCGGGATGCGTTGAAGCTCCAACGTAGAATAGGTTTTTGAAGTCTTCGTCGAAGTTTGCGGGGCGAAAGGCTCCTATCTGCTTGATATCGTGGGCTAAACCTAAACCGCTGCCTCTCCAGAGGTTGGCGAAGCTTTCCCATTCTTTGGGCGAATACGACATGCGGGTAACGATGTGCGGCATGATGTCAACGCCAACACGCTCCGAGAAATCTTCAATGATGCTGTCGATTATCTTGTCTTTGTCGCTCCAGTCGGGCTTATGCAGCAGGTTGGGCACCGGACAAACGATAAACAGCGATTCGCTGCCTGCAGGTGCACATTCGGGATTATGCTTCGATAGCACGTTGACGTAGTAATAGGGCTTCTCTAAAAGTCCGGGCTCCCGCATTACTCTTGTGGCATATTCTTCATAGTTGCTGCCAAGGAAGTAGTTGTGGTGGTGCACGTTAGGCAGTTTGGTGTCGATGCCGAGATAGATGGTCAAATAGCCCATTGTCCAGTTTTTCTTGTCCATGCGCTCATCGCTAAAGTCCTTGCGCTTCAGTATTTTATTCCTGAAAACTGCAGCATCGGCATTCACTAAAATCACATCCGCTTTCCAATGTTTTCCGGTTTGATCAATCAGCGATTCTAAACGATTTCCGTTGGCTTTGTACCCTGTAACTTCCACATTATAATGGATTTTCGCACCGGCTTTTTCCAATTCGCTCACAAAACCTTCCACAATTTTATACATGCCACCTTTTACGTTGTAGTAGCCATCGTGTTGAAATTCGGTATGGCTCAGCAGAGTGTAAATGCTTGACGTGTCGAAGGGTGTGCGGCCTAAGAAAAAGGCTACAAGCGAGATAATCTGCCGCGCTTCTTTGCTGTCGAAATAACGATTTACTTGCTGCCAAAAGCTGCGCAAAAGCACCGGAATATGCACAGGATTTACTCGAGCCAAAGTGAGCAGATAGTTAATCTTTGTGTCGAAGTTGTTCTTGATAACCAAATCGACCGTGTCGTCGAAAAGTGCTCCGGCTTTGCTCAAATATTTGCGCATCTTCTCTTCCATATTTGGCTCATATTCAGCAAATTGTTCCGAGAATTTTTTCAAGTCCTTATTGATGAAAAATGTTTTCGGATTGCCTTTGATGTGAACGGTGTAAAGCGGGTCGAGCTCTACGTAATCAAAAGGTAATTCGATTCCGCAATCGCGGGCGAACTCTTCAAATTCGTAGCTCATGCTGAAGAAACTCGGACCGGTGTCGAAGGTGAAACCGTCTTTTTTAATTTGATTCAGCCGACCGCCGGCAGTTTTGTTTTTCTCAATAATTTCAACAGTATATCCCTGTTTTACAAGGCGTAAGGCTGTTGCTAAACCGCCGATACCTGCACCGGCGATAAGTACTGTTTTCTTATTTTCCATTATTTAGTTTTTTAAGAAGTTTTGGTAATAAATCGTTTTTCACCCAAAGGAAATTTGGTTCCTTTTTCAGGGCTTTTTCATAATAAAGCTTGGCCTCCGATAGTTTATTGACCGACTCGAGAGCCTGGCCGGTTACAGCTAAAAGGCTGAGATAGTTCCAGTTAAAATGGATGTCTCCAAGAGCTTCCATTTTGACAATGGCTTTTTTGTAATATTCGATAGCTTCCGTTTTTGAACCTCCGAACGTTGAGGGCATATAGTATTGAATATTACCATATTGTATAAATCCAAAAGGATTATTTGCGTCGGCTTCCATTGCCTTTTTTGCATAAGTCATACTTTTAGGACCGTAAAATGGTGCCATCATCGAACTAAGTCCAATTTCATATCCGTAAAAAGCTGAGCGATAGCCATTTGTCCATGCAGGTTGATATTTTTTATCCTCCAAGATTTCCAAATTATCCCAAGCTTTTTCCAAATATTTTTCAGCCTCATCTTCCTTCTCTTTGCCAAGGCAATAAGCAATATAACCATACTGATAATCAAGTAGTTCAAGGCGTGTTGGCAAACTTGGTTTTTCAATGAGCTGCATTTGATCTATAACAGCCTTCCAATTTTCCATTTTGTTTGAAATATACGCCTGATAAACTTTCTGTTTATTTGATTGGCTGAACGCATTTAAGTTGATAATTAAAAATAAAATCAGGAAATATTTCGACCTTTCCATACAAATGAATTGTTTACTCGGTTATAAACCGAAATGACTAATAATATTGGCAAAACTATTTGGTGAAAACCAAAAAGAATTATGTTGAACAGCGCATTTTGATGACTCGTTGCTGAGTTTAGTATCCTGCTTGTAATCAGGCTTATAGATAGCAAAATTATAGTTTCGGCATTTCCATAAATGATCGTAAAAATCACCGCAGGGAAACTAAAAATCCAAAATAAAGACGATAGGGCAATGGAGTTTCCGAAATAATGAATTACATTTTTACTAAAGCCTTGCAGAGATTCCCCAAAGCTACTATACATTCGACAACTTACTCCGGATTCTGAGGCCAAGCATTCTACTTTATTTTTATTCATTTTATACAATTGTGCAATGAGAATATCTTCAACTTTCTCTTTACGCAAGGTTTGATGCGGTGTAAGTAGCTTGTATTTAGCCGTTTCAAAAAGCATGAACTGACCATTTGCTGCCGATAGTGAAGTTCGCATGGAGTGACGAACTAAAGGTAAGGGGAGAAGACTCAACAGAATATGATTCATCAGAGGAACAGTGAGAAATTCTCCAAAAGTTTTCATGATTTGTCGTGGAAAAATGGAGATTAAATCAAGATTATTTCGTTGAGCCCTACTTACATAACGCGAAATTATTTCAGGGGTGAGTCTTACATCGGCGTCTAAAAAAAGCAAGAAATCACCTTTTGCCGCCATGCCTAACCGATGACAAGCATGATTTTTTCCTAACCAACCTTCGGGCAAACCAACAGAGTTTATAATCTTAACTCTTTTGTCAAGCTGCTGAAAATCAGTTGCTATTTCCAAGGTTCTGTCTTCCGATTCATCATTAAAGATTATAATTTCTAAGTTTTTATGAGTTTGGTTTAAAAGGTCATTTCGGATATTTTTTAGATTTTTTTCTTCATTTCTGGCTGGAATCAACACTGAAATCAACTTGTTGGAATGGTTCTCGTAATTTTTTAGAGCGATTCCATGAACAAAATTTGTCAGGGCAACTAATGCCTGTACTGCAGCAAAACTTACGGTAATATAGGATAAAATTTCTATAATCATTCTGCTTTAAGTTTTTGTAATTCAATGCTTTGTGAATAAAAACTTTGATATTCTGATTGAAGATTTTTTGCAGAGTTGTCACGACCATTTTCCTTGAAAAAGATGCTTAATTCCGGTTTAGGTTGTGAAAAATAATCGACCAAATTGCAAATCATAACTATCTGAATATCATTTTCTTTACCTGCAATAACTCGTTCAATTCCTTTCTCGAAATCAATTTTCTGTTCGTATATGGAATGGATTTTTCCTTGAGGAAACATAAAAACCATATTCTCGGGATTATTAAGTATTTCGCGCGTGTATTGAAGACTCTCAACAATCGACCGACTGTTTTTTTTAACCGAAAAGCCTCCTGAATAATTGAAAAACCAATGCTTGCGAAGCTGATCTTCCAACATCATAAAATGAAATTTCCGTTTCAAGACCTTCAAGTTGAAATACATAAGCCAAAACCCATCCCACCAACTAACATGATTAGCAATGAGCAGAACCGGTTTTTTCTTGTCGTTGAATTCACCTATCAGATTAATCTTATGGAAATGCCTTCTCATTTTCCAAAGTGTATAAATTTGGAAAAAGGGATATATGAAAAAATGATGTTTTGCTCGTAAAATCATTTTATAATAATGCATTAAGTATCAAGAAAAAACCAAATTGAGTCAGGTAAATTGCAGGGGCTAATTTATTATATATTTTAATCTGATTCAATTGGAGAAGTGCATGAAATGCGATAGAAATCAAAGCCCAGGCTAAGTAGTTTTGTAGGGGCGCTGAAGATTGAACCCAGGTCCACATATCCAATTTTGGGGCTACAGGCTCTAAGAGCATGTCGTAAACAACCATCAAAGCTGCACCAAAAAGAATAGTTATAATTGGATGAAATTTCCATTTCTGAGCAATAGCTGCTGATGTGTAAATCATTAATAACCAATTGAAAGCAATCATAATAGGAGTATTAAAAATCTTAATTCCCAGAGAGTTTCCGTAGGAATATTCACCAAAGATTAATCCTGTATTTACGCCAATCACTTCCACGAAAAATCCCAAAATGGCTATGAATGAAAATACTAAAATGGCCTTTGTGGACCAGCTTTCTTTATGGAATATTATTAATGCTATAAAGCTGATAATGAGTGCGAAACTTGTAGTGGAAATAAAGAAATCGCTGAATCTTGGTGTGAGAATTCCGGCAATTCCTACACT
Source organism: Bacteroidales bacterium (assembly GCA_016937295.1). Lineage (GTDB taxonomy): Bacteria > Bacteroidota > Bacteroidia > Bacteroidales > UBA1556 > UBA6267. The sequence goes on along the minus strand of JAFGWF010000073.1, from coordinate 2,314 downwards.
GTAAAAAAAGATGAAGAAACCAATAACAAATTTATAATCAATTTTTGATATTGAAATTCTATTATTCATTGGAAATCATCTCCTTTCTAAAAATTTTTCCTTTGGTTTTAAAGGTTTCCGTCAGAATAAGGCTCAGAAAAATCATGCTAAAGGCATATAAAAAGTCCTCAATTGGAATGGTGAAAAATCGTTTTCCGAGGTTCTCAGCACTATTATACCAAACAACTTCACCTTCTATGAAACTACCGGTCAGGATGCCATTTACAATAATAAACGGAATTAGAATCAGTAAGAAGGTAATATAGAATCTATTGAGCAATTCGCTTTTTTCTGCAACGCCAACTAACAAAGTAACTAACATTGTGGCGGTTATGTAGAGAGTGTAGGTTTTGTCAAAACTCATCGCCATCGAAACTGCCATGCCAATTATCAACGCTTTTGTAATGATTTGTGTAGTTCGGTTGCTGAGTTTGATTTGCGGAAAATAGAGCACAAAACTATAGTGCAGAAATAGACTTGCGTAGGGAATGACAACGAAAAAAAGCCATTCTTCTATGGGCAAACCAAAGATTACGTTTGTAGAGTGGTATTGAGGGTTGAAACCCCAAACGAAATTTTTGGTGAGCAGCACGTCAAAAAAGATGTAGATAGCAGCAACGATTAGTATGGCAGGAAAAACAAATTTCCAACTCCTGAAAAATTGCAGCTTTTTGTCAAAACTGAGTAGTAAAGGTACTGATATTGAGCTTAATAACAAGATTCCATAGAGGGACATAGGAGATGTTTTAGTTAGAAAATTTCTGATTGTATTCCAATTGAACTCGGTCAAAAATCAATTTGAACCATACCGTATAATTTTGAGGATTCAAAGTTACATCATTTTTTAAGTCCACAAAATCCATATATTTAAAATCGGAAACCTCATCAGGGTTGGGATTGGGTAGATTATCAGAGATGCCAATGAAAACGTGATCCAGCTCATGCTCGGTGAGATTGGAGTCGAGTTGGGCTTGATAAACAAATTGGAAAAGGTGATTCAGAGGCACTTCCATACCCATTTCTTGTTGAAGGCGGCGGTGGGCTGCTTGGGCGGTAGTTTCGCCGGGAGCAGGGTGACTGCAAGCCGTGTTGGACCATAATCCGTTAGAATGATATTTTCCGAAAGCTCTTCTTTGAAGCAACCATTGCCCGTTTGAGTTGACCACAAAAACACTAATCGCACGGTGCAATATCGCCTTTTGGTGAGCTTCCATCTTCTCCATTTCGCCAACAGGTTGGTCGTTTACATCCACTAAAATTACTTTCTCCATAGTTATATTAATCTTAAACTATTCACTAAAACGGCTTTTTTCATCAACCAAATCTTTCGAGGATTACTGATTCGGATTCGTGTGCTGGCGATTTTACTTGCAGGAGTTTGAGCCAATTTTCGTAAGAGTGTTCGATAGTAAAAATAAGCTAAAAGCACTGCTGCTCTGCTATTTGTCGGTAGTTTCTTGATGCCTTCAAAAGCTAACCTAAAATCGTTTTCGATGTCTTCCACAATCAAGCGCTTGCTTTCTTCGTCAAAATTATCACGGCCAACTCCCGGGAAATAGTTTCTTCCCAAGTACTCGGTATCATTTTTTAAATCTCGAAGAAAATTCACCTTTTGAAACGCTGAGCCTAACTTCATGGCAGCAGGTTTAAGTTGATTAAATTTTTCTTGATTTCCTTCGCAAAAAACCGACAAACACATCAGCCCGACTACATCCGCTGAGCCATAAATATATTCGTTAATTTGCTCAATATCCGTGTATTCCGTTTTGTTTAAATCCGCTTTCATGCTACGCAAAAAAGCCTGAACATATTTATCGTCAATCGAATATCGCTTGACAACATCTTGAAAACTATGCAAAATCGGGTTTAAACTTAAACCTCGTTCCAAAGAGTTATAGTATTCATTTTCAAACTCATTCAGAGTTTTCTCCTTGTCGATTTGGTGAAACGTATCCACAATCTCGTCAGCATATCGCACAAAACCGTAAATGCCGTAAATGGCGTTACGGATTCGATTGCCAAGTAGGGTAGTGGCTAAATAAAAACTGGTGCTATATTTTCTAGTTACAAGCTTGGAAGTCTGATAACTTACTTGGTCAAAAAGTTGAAGGCTCATAATAATTGATTTATTGAATTGCAAATTACGTTTAATTAGGAACTCCAAAAAATCATTTTGTTTAAAAAATTCTTAAAATGATTAATCAAAACTAAATTCTACGCAAAAATAGGTATAATGTGAATAGTTTTTCAGAACTGTAATAAATATTAGGTGGTT
>JAFGWF010000006.1 GCA_016937295.1 Bacteroidales bacterium | reverse complement strand
TGTCGATGAGTGCCAAGACATCTACCCGACCAGAACCAAGGCCGAAGTTCCCGCATTTATAAAGTTTTTTGAAAAACATAGGCATACTGGTTGTGATTTTTTTCTTATTACTCAACAGATCCGTCAGATTGATATACATTTGCGCTCTTTAGTTGGCGACCATGAAGACTTTAAACGTGTAATGGGGCGAGATTTAATTCGAGTAAGACAGCTCAACCGCGTCATTGAGGGCAAAGATGAAACCTCAACAGAGCTTTTGACTTCAAACCGTCCATATCCTAAGCAGTTGTTCGGTTTATACAAGTCTGCTCCCGTTCATACTCATAAACGCAAGATGCCTAAGATTTTGACGATTGTCTTACCTTTGGCGCTCCTTTTTATCCTTATTTCTTTTTATACCGTTTACAACGTTTTATTTGATACAAAACCCGTCGCTTTGTTAGAAGCTGAAAAAACATCTTCAGAAGCTCCTAAGAAGCCCGATGCGGCTTCGGCTGTTCCTGGCCTTACTCCTAGTGATAAATCTTCTTTTTCAGGCACTACAGCGCCACAGCTTCTCTTGAATGATGATATTTTTGTTGTCGGTGAAATGTCCTATAAAGGCGCTTTGGTAACTATGTTTGAGCTTTATTTTGCCGGTCGTTTTATTGCCTTAAACACCCAAGAGCTTGTCGCATTGGGTTTTGAGGTCTCCCGCATTGCTCCTTTCTTGTATAAGGTCAATGGTTCTATCGTATCAACTCGACCTAAACCAGATTATGACCGTTCTTATACTGCCGATTCAGATTCAGAGAAGGACGATTCCGGTTCAGGTTCTAGGTCTGGTTCTTCTATCTCTGACGCGCCTGGATCCTTGCCGCAAATGCCTGGTCTTTTAGAGTGATATTGCACAACCAAACCCCTACAGGGGCAGGCAGTGTTTACACGCCGCCCTTGGGGGGTTGCCCTTGGTATATTTGGAGTATTGCTTACATCCTTTTAAATCAATGACTTACAAGCCTTTTTTTTTTGATTTTTTTTATAAAATCCATTTTTCGGCGTGCGAAATCATGTATACTGTACTCATTGTTTATATATATCGTCTTACAAATCAACTAAACAATTTTTACCGGAGTTCAAAATGGAACAGATTATAGCTTCTTTACCCAACAGGTTAAAAAATCAAGAGTTCAAACTTAACGCGCATTCTTTTGCAAAATTTAACCCCTCTGACAGTTTGGCTATTTCTGACGTTGTTTTGATTGAAGAGCAAATTTCTAACCTTGTTTCTACAAAACCGCCGATTGGCTGTGGTTCTAAGCAAGCCATTTCTATTAAGCAACAGCTTTGGGGTTCTGATGCCTTAATGATGTGTCCTTTATGCAAGAAAAATACATACGCTTTTCTACACGATGTTGAGCTTTCCAAAAAGTACCCTGGCATTTCTGGATATTTACGTAAGTGTCCTACATGCGGTATTTTTGAACGAGATTTAGGATAAGGGGGTTAAATAAAATGGTTAAAGTCGAGTTATTCATGCTTAAAAAGATGGCTTCTTTTGTTAACGATTTATCTATTTTTGCTAAAAAACAAGAAGATGGATATGTAGTTTATATTGAGTTTCCTAGTGGGGAAAACGCCGTTCTTATAGTTCATAACACACGCACCCCTAAAGTTTATAAGACCTTTGGTACTTTAGAAAAAGAAATGTCTTCTTTGGGTTTTAAGCAGATACTTGTAGTTCTTTCTTGAGTTAAAAAAAAACCCGCTGGCAGGCGGGTCCTTATTTACATGAAACTTTGCAGGCTTCAAGAATGATTATAACACGTCAAAATCACAAATATTTAGTTGATGAAGCTACGGGCGAAATGGTTTCTTCAACTACAAACCCTAAGCTATTTGACCATGTAGAACATCGTGCTAAGGCTTTTTATTATTTGCACATGTACAGAAGACACGCTCATTCTAAGAGTTTAAAACTTTGTTGTATAACCAGTCAAACTGCTGTTAAAAAGTCTCAAATTACAACCAATGAATTAAGTTCAACCTTAAGATCTAATTTTACTGATTTTAAGCCACTCCCTAACTCTACTGTTTCAGATGCCCAGGTTTACAAAACCGGTTCTGCCGCTCATGTCTTTAGAGGTCTCGAAAGTGGTAAGGCGCATTTTGGCGGTGTAGCAAAGTGTAGTAATGTCTGGGCTTGTCCTGTATGTTCCCAGCGTATCACTACGAAGCGTGCTGATATTTTGAAGCAGATGACAGACAAGCATACTGCTGCTAAAGGTTTCACTTATCTTGTCACTTTGACCGTTCCACATGGTAAAACCAACCAGCACAAAACACAGAAATTAAGGGATTTTGTTTTAGATATGACTTCATCTTATAGATCGTTAACCTCTTCTCGTATTTATAATGATTTCAAGCAAAGTTTTATTGGATCTGTCAGAAGTTTTGAAGCTACTTATGGAGAGTTCAACGGCTGGCACCCTCATTTTCATATACTCGTTTTTGCTAAACATAAACTTCTATATGAAGATATTAGGCGTGTTTATTATGATGAATGGTCAAAGCAACTTTTAAAGCGTGGTTATTTTATTGATCCTAAAATGTTTAAAATTTTAGTGGACGTTCGCGGTGGTGCAGATGCGGCAATGTATGTTTCTAAGATGGGTGATACAAAAAGCCAATGGCAACTTTCCGACGAAATTACAAAATCTAACCGAAAAGAAGCCAAACAAACTAAGAATGGCATTCATTACACGCCTTTTTCAATGTTGAAGCTCTGGGCTGATAATGCTTATGACAAAGACTGTCCAGAAAGAAAGTTTCTTTATTTGTACAGAGAATATGAAAAGGCCTTCTTTGGTAAAAATCAATTAGTTGTTACTAAGGGGCTTTATAAATATTTTGATATTGATACAAAAAGTGATGCTCTCTTGAATAATGAGATTGATGAGAAGTCTCAACAATTGGCTTCTTTATCTTTTCAGGATTGGCATATAGTTGCAAAAAACAATTTATTTGCTCAAGTTTTAACTGCGGCTGAAACTGATAATTTGGCGGCTTTCTTATCTTTTTTGCCCTTGTTTGATGCAAATCCTCGTTTAAGCCTTAATTCTCTTTTTAAAGTTAAAGATGTTTTAAATTCTAAACCTGTTTCTGATTTTAGTTTGACTAAGGGTTTTTCTTTCGATCCCTTGGTAGATGATTTTTCTCCAAGACATGTTAAGTACCCTCACCGTTGGAAGTTAGTTCAATTACACGGTAAGAATGTTGAAATAAACATTGATACTGGCAAATTTTGATTTGTTGCTGGGTGGGGCTGGGCTTTCCCAGATAGCGGAGCGTAGCTAATTCGTGGCTTACTTTTTTATTGGTATTATCATTAGAGCCCGACATTGTGAGCCGTTTCCATAATTAGACATCTTTCAAAAAACCAGATGCCTAATTTAAGGTTTACCGTGTAATTTTTCTTTTAGCTAAAATGTTTGATTAATAGTTCTTTTTCTCTATCGTTTGCAAACTCTGTTGCTTTGCTTATTTCTGCTTGGTTTTTCTTCCTTAGCGTGTTTGCCGTTTCTTTAAATGATTCTTCAATTATTTGTGAACTGCTTTTTTTCTCCTTGTGCAATATTCTAAAAATCAATTCTAGACATTCTAGGATCTCTCCTGTTTCGTCTTTCAGTCTGTATGTCTTGCTCATTTTTAACCTCATTTATTATTTATTGTATTTCTCATTTTTATTTTAGTCTTTATGTTGATACTTTTTCAAATTATATGTATATTCAATTTTTGAAACAAAATCACATTATTAGGGCTATCTATTATGAAAAGTTTATTTGGTTTTTTTAAGAATGAAAAATACACAGACGACCAACGAGCTTTTATTGGTCTTTCATATTACGTTTTAACAATACCGCTTGTTCTTATAATGCTAATCGTCCTTTTAGTTAATCTTTTTAATTACCTTTATATTCTTTTAGAATATTCTTGTTTTTAGTTTTTTAATCTGATATATTCTTTTTTAACACTTAATCACATTGTTTTAATAATCAAAGGGAACACATTTCATGGAAGATACATTAAAGGTTTTATCTGTTTCGGGTGGCTCTATGGAGACCGAAGATAACGGCGTTTTAGAATGGGGCAATTTAATTTGTTTATCTGATGCCCAGCGTGATATTACAAAACAGACAGTTGGTACCGAAGTTTATAAAATAAAGTTTCACATGCCCAAAGAGCAAGTTGCTGATTTTGTTCTTCGTTTAAAAAAGATGATTGCGGCTTGTCCTCCAGAAAATCCGGTTTTGGTTGCAAAGTTTGATTTAGGGCGTAAGCGTTCTAAGACTGGTGAAGCTATTCAGGTCATTAATGGCTTTGTTGCGAAAGTTTAATATATGTTAATTTCAAAACAAGATTTGCCATTATTATTTAATGTTTTTTTGTCACAGTTTGCAGAACCATTAGATGAATACTATAAATCTGATGATTTTTATTATTCTTTGTTTCTTGTCTATGGTGAAGATATTTTAGATTATCCGGAAGTTTTCCGTTCTGCCGCGATGATCTTTCATATTTCTAGAATTACACAAGAGCCGGTCATTAAATAAACCTTTGTGTTTGCCTTATGTTAATTGGAATGAGTTTGCAGATTAATCAGAGATTCAGACCAAAGTATAGGCACTCACACGCAAGATGGAGCTTTGTATATCGTGCTTTATAGCTTTGTTTGTGATGTTGAAGATTCTTCCTTAATCACAGTTTCAGAGAGTGGAATTCTCTCTTGTGGTTCGGGAGCCAAAATTCATGTAATGGAGCAGGCTATTACATTGAATAACTTACCTATTGAAGCCATTAATTATTTAACTGGTGTATCAATAGTTTTACTCGTGACCGCGTTCATTGTGAACATGGTTCTACGTTCTTTGTTACGTTAATAAAAAGGGTTTAATCGTGAAAATTAATAATTATTTGGTTTCTGCTTTGGCTGTTGTTGGAGCGTCTACCGCTTCTGTTGCTCAAGCAAATATTGACATTACAGCTTCTATGGCTGAATTGACTTCAACCGGTACTACCGCTTTAACGGCTGTAGGTACTGCATTAATTGGCCTCGCAGTTATCGCCGTGGTCTTCAAATGGGTGAAAGGCGCAATTTTTAGCTAATTTTACGCATCTTTTTGGAAAGGTTTTAGGGGGCTTAGGCTCCCTTTTTTATTAATAGGATTTAATAAAATGACTGTTGAAGTTTATTACTTATTTTTGACTGTTCTTGCTGTTTATATCGTAACTAGGGTTTAGGTCGCATTATGAAATTAAGATTTTTTTTGTTCTCTTCTTTATCTCTTTTTTCTTCTCTCTCGTTTGCTTCTTACTCTACTTGCTACGATAGAGCTTTTTATATTAATAAGTCTCTTTCTCCTGAAGATGATGCTGTTAAATCTTCCTTTAACTATATTGTTTGCGATACCTCTCTTTCAAACTTGCTTCAGGCTGAACCTTTTAAAAGAGATTTTTTTCTTTTTTCCGGTTCTTATATTTATAAATATAGGCCTTTAATTGCTGAATATGGAGAGGTTCAGTCTGAACAGTCTTTAACTTATCGTGATAAGGACGGCACAGATTTAACTTCCATTAACTTGTCTATGACCCCTGCTAAGACTTTCCCTAGCTTGGAATCAAATAATACTTGTTCTAATGCTTTTATTGCCGATACTCAGCCGCAGGTTGTTTTGCCGCCTGGTGTTTCCCCTTTGCCTAATTTTAATATTGCCCATTGTTCGGCTACTAATCCTGTTAATACTGGTATTACTTTTACTAAACCAGGCTATCCAGACACACAGCTTGTCGTTTGGGTTTATAAAAGTTTTTCTGATTCTACAGTTGTCCAGGGCAGCGTTTCTTATCTTGATTATGAAGAGTATTACGATTCTTTAGGCTGGTCTAAGACAAATTCTTTTGCTGAACCTGAACCTGATCCTGAACCTGAACCAAATTCAGAACCTGATCCTGAAACGGATCCTACTTCTGGTTCTGAACCTACTTCTGATACCGATCCTACTCCAGGTACTGAGCCTACTTCTGAAACAGATCCTACTTCTGAAACAGATCCTACTTCCGGTACTGGTACTACTTCCGGTACTGGTACTACTTCCGGCACTGGTGCTACTTCCGGCACTGGTGCTACTTCCGGCACTGGTACTACTTCTGAAACAGATCCTTTATTAGCCCGTTTAGATTCGTTTTTTGGATCTACTACAGCAGGCGACATTTCTTCCTCTTTAGATACGGCTAATACTCTTTCTTCTGAAAATTCGGCCTCTCTTGAGGCTTCCATTGTTGCTGGTGATAATTTGGTAAATGATTCTATTAAGGCTCTTCATTTTGATGTTATTTCAACTACTGATAGTGAATCTTTAAAGCAAGAATCTGATGCCTTTAATCCTGATTTAATTGCTTCTAATGTTTCTGCTGAAGCTGATAATTTGTTTAATGAAATATCTGCCAAGGTTAATGCTAATTCTGAATTTTTTGATGTTTCAGATTTAAACCGTTCTGTTGTTACTCTTGATTCTACTCGCTCCGATCGTGTTTTAAATGTCAGTCTTTTGGGTACTCAATATTCTATTCAGTTAGCACCCTTTTTTGAGATTGCCGGTTATATCTCATACTTTTTGTTGATTGGTGCAACTCTTTTGTCTTTACGTATAGTTTCTATTTCTCTCACATAAAAGGTGTTTTAAATGTTGCAGGCCATAATTGTTATTGCTTTATATATCTCTCGTTTTTTTAGGTTGATTTTTGGTGGTATTGGTACTAAATCAGCATTACCAGCGTTTTTCTTAGTCATGGTTGGTTCTTTTATATTTAAACTTTTAGATTTTTTTGCATTAGGTTTTGTTGTTTATACGGCTGGTGATGCTCTTCTTACTGAAGCTATAGAGTATGTTCAGGTTTATTTGAGTGCTCTTTCTTATGGTGAATATGGTTATTTATTGGTCGATTTGTTAACCACTTTAAAATTTCCTCAAGCAATTAGTCTTGTTTTAAGTGCTTTATCAATAGCAATTACAATTTCAGCAACTAAAACAGCTATGAAGTTTTCTCCTAAAACCTCTGTTACCGGGTAATTATTATGATTAAGCTAAGAACAGGCTTGCCAGGTGCAGGCAAAACATTAAATACCATTTTTGAAGTAGTTAATAACACTCAAGGCAAACAGGTTTTTTATACTAACTTTCAGAAATTCACTCAGAAAGACGTAGACGAAAAGCGTTGCTCAACTTCTGCTTTGGGGCTTTGTTTTGACCCTGAACACGCATATTATGAAAATGTTAAGGATTGGATTTATTTCGATATTGAAGAGTTAAAATTGGTCGATTTGCTCTATTCTGATGAACACCCTATTTTAAAGCATGGATCTATTATTCTTGTCGATGAGTGCCAAGACATCTACCCGACCAGAACCAAGGCCGAAGTTCCCGCATTTATAAAGTTTTTTGAAAAACATAGGCATAC
>JAFGWF010000072.1 GCA_016937295.1 Bacteroidales bacterium | reverse complement strand
GGTGGGGGATTGTTTAAGGAGTCGTCGAATAGCGGTATTGGGTCAAGGGTTATATAGAAAACAACATCATTAAAGTCATGGTCGCAATTAGATAAACTGCGATTGATATCTTCAAAACCGATAATAAATTTTTCCTGTTGTGAATCCCAGAAAGTAACATTATGCGCTTTTAAACTATCGTCAGATTCCGGGTTTAAGATGATGTTTGAATAATATGTACCATATCCGGTTCCATTGATGGTTGTGTTTGTATAGGAGTTGAATCCGTTTGCAATGATTGCGAAAGCTATCACAGTACCTGCCGGAACACTGTCGTAATAAACTTTATCTCCAGCATCTAAATCTCCTCCCGATTGCAGGCCGCTCCCATTACCAGAGGCATTTGGGAATATTATAGTTAAGGAGTCAATGTCGGACGTGGAGGTTGGTGGGTCTGAAACCGGGTATTGATACATGGCAAAAGTGTTTTTATAAGAGCCGCCTTCAAATATGAAAGATGCCCAAACTCTTGTTCCTGTGTCAACTTCCACATTTAGATAATCGTTATAATCGATATAATTAAGATTATCGTTATACTCAGGAATAGCTTGATTTATTAAATCTAAAATGTCAGGGGTGATGTCATCGCCAATGGGCTCCAAATAGTCGGGGCGGCCATTATTGTCCCATCCCCCGAGATAGATATAATTATAAGGTGAAACATTAACAAGGTAATCTTCTGCTTCACCATAGGTAAATGAACCTGTGGCAATTGCAGCATTAGTTCGGCTAAGAACTACTCTCATTCGTGTCAAACCATTAGATGATGAATTCGGAATGGTAATATTTGTTGTAAAAGGGCCGCTTGAGCTTGTATTCGATATTAAATCATATTTTTCACTGGATTCAAAAACTTCGTCTCCATCCCAATCAATCCATGCTGATAAATAATCATTGGAAGATGGTTGTATGGATACAGAAAGTGTAATGGTTTTGCCTTTATTCACATAAGCAACTGTATCGTCGTAAAATTCATAAGTAGATTCTGTGCCATCTGTAGTATGGTTCAGGTTGCTGAAACTTACGTTGGTAATATACTCGGAGCTATTTGATGTAATTGTTAATGTCCCATATTGGGAGTACATTACTGCCGATATGAGCATAAATCCTACGAAAATAATGAAGCTTTTCATAAATATTAAAATTGGTCGTGCATTTATATCATAGTTCTTGCCATTAAATCAGTGCTTTATTAACGACTTGTTAATCAGGCTTTAATGAGCTTTTTAAATCAAATTATAAAACTATTATTTTCCAAAATGGGAAAATGTTATCTTATAATTAGAACAGTTAATTGTTGTTAGCTCGCTGATACGTTATTTGGTTTTTAAGGTTACGTTAAATAATTGATTTAATGAATATTCTGAATATTTTTATGTGGTTTTCTATATAAGAATATTTTAGTTAGAGTAACTTAAGGCTTCTCTTAAATTTCAGAAAAAATATTTTTAAAATTATTAGCCTAATAAAGGCTCGCCAAGAAATCTTTTAACTGCGGTTCGGTTGGGACTTTACCATGCCATGAAGCATTATTTTCAATTTCAGGTACTCCTTTTCCCATAATTGTTTTGGCGATAATTGCTAAAGGTTTTCCCATTTTATTTTTTTCACTCAATTTGGTTTGAATGTCATCAATGTTGTGCCCATCCACAGTTCGCAATTCCCAATTAAAACTGGTGAGTTTATCGTTCAATGGTTCGAGCGACATAACTTGCTCAGTATCTCCATCAATTTGAAGTCGATTTCGGTCGATAATCCAGACTAAGTTGTCTAATTTAAAATGTCCGGCACTCATTGCTGCTTCCCACACAGAGCCTTCTTGCATTTCGCCATCGCCAAGGATGCAGTATATAAGGTATGGTTTCTTCAGATGTTTTGCCGCTAAGGCCATCCCAACTGAAACACCAACTCCTTGACCAAGACTTCCTGCCGAAAGTTCAAGGCCAGGCAAGCCATGGTTTCTTCCGGGGTGTCCTTGTAGTCTGCTGCCAAGTTGACGCAAAGTTTTGAGTTCGTCAATAAGAAAGTAACCGGCATGGGCAAGGCTTGCGTATAAAATTGGAGCAATATGGCCATTACTTAAAATCAGCCGATCTCTATCCAACCAATTTGGTTCAAAAGGTCTGTGATTCAATATGTTGAAATATAAAACAGTAAAAATATCCGCCATGCCTAAACTGCCTCCGAGATGACCGGAACCGGCAGCAGTCAAACTCTCTAAGACGCTCTTTCTCAATTTGTAAGCGATGTTTTTTAATCTGTTATCTTCGTTATTCATTTTGTAAAATCGTTAATATATTCAATTATGTATTCAATATCATTTGGATTAAACCACTTATAATCCAAGTCTTTTTTAAACCACATTATTTGCCTTTTTGCATATCTTCTCGTATTTGTTTTAATTTTTTCAATGGCATCTTCCAGTTCGACTTGGCCATTCAAATAATCAAATAATTCTTTGTAACCTACAGTTTTTAAGCTGTTTAAATCTTTGAATGGATAAACAGACCTTACTTCTTCTAACAACCCTTCCTTCATCATCAAATCTACTCGTCGATTAATCCGATCAAATAATTCAGTTCTGGGTAGATTTAAAGCGATTTTTATAATGTTAAAATCCCGTTCTTTTTTTATTGCCGTACGTTGCTCCGTAAAAGTTTTCCCGGTCGTTAAACAAACTTCTAAAGCTCTTAATAAACGTTTTGGATTTTTTGTGTCAACTATTGAAAAGTAATCCGGATCGAGTTCCTTTACCTGATTTTGAAGCCACTCTAACCCAAACATATTATAATCGTTATTAATCTTGTCTCTTAGATTGGCAGATGCGTCAGGTAAATCATCAATTCCGTGACATAAGGCATTGATGTACAGTCCTGAACCTCCGACAGCTACAACTGTTTTTTTTGATTTAAATAATTGGGTCAATAGACGCAAAGCTTCATTCTCAAATTTGGAGACATTATAGTAATCAGCAAGTTGAAGTTGGCCGATAAAATGATGCTTTACTTGTTTTAACTCGGTTTCGGAAGGAACTGCGGTGCCAATTTTTAAAGCACCATAAAATTGTCTTGAATCAAAAGAAATTATTTCTGTTTTAAAATATTTTGCCAGTTTAATGGCCGTTTCCGTTTTTCCAACTGCCGTGGGTCCTGCAATCACGATTAATGTGTTTTTGGCTTTATCCATCTAATTTTTATTTGAATTCAATTTTAAGTCCGTCATAAGCTGGGTAAACGTTTCTTGGTAATTTTTTTAAAATATTTTCATGTGTGTCGAACATGTGGCTGATATGTGTAAGGTAAGTTGTTTTTGGATTTAGCAAAGAATGGACTTCTAAAGCTTCGTCCAAATTGAAGTGTGAAATATGTTTTTTGTATCGTAACGCGTTGATTATTAATATTTCAGTTCCTTTAAGTAAACTCATAGATTCAGGAGAAATATAATTAGCATCCGTGATATAGGAAAGGTCGTTTATTCGGTATCCTGTCACTGGAAGTTGGGCGTGCATAACTGGAATAGGTATGATTTCTAACTGCTTAAATCGGATTGGTGTGTAATCCACTTGACACAAATTCATATTAGGAACGTCAGGATATTTATCGTCTTCAAAGGCGTAAAAAAATTCCTTTTTAATGGATTCTAAAGCATATTGATCAGCAAACACAGTCATGGGTTTTTTCTGAAGAAAGTTGAAAGCTCGAATATCATCCATGCCACCAACATGGTCTTTATGGCCGTGGGTAACAAGAATTGCGTCCAATTTACTCACCTTTTCGCGAAGCATTTGATATCTAAAATCAGGACCGGCATCAATCGTGAAATTGAAATCCTTGGCTTCGATTAAAACGGATGTCCTCAATCTATTGTCTTTTGGGTCTGTCGATTTGCAAACCGGACAACTGCACCCGATAACCGGCACTCCCTGTGATGTTCCTGTTCCTAAAAAGGTAAGTATCATTTGAATTCGATTTCAATTAATCTGTTTGCAAAGCTAAGAAATTGATTTTTTATTAGACATGTTTATTGTTGAAATATTTATTCTTTAAAATGCCTTAAAAATATTTGGTCTAAAAGTGTTTTAATCGTAATTGTTTAGTATTTTTGTCCCTTCATTAATACTTAGGTCTTAAAATGAGGAGATTTATTAGACAACTGAAAGTATGGTATTAGTGTCTCAAACCATATTACAAACTTTATGAAGCACACATTTATACTTTTTATCTTACTAATAGCAACTATTTTTTCTTTTGGTCAAATATCTATTAGCCAAACAGGTACGGTAGCCCAATGGGTTCAAAATGTTTTAGTAGGCCCAGGAATAACGGTTTCAAATGTAACCTATATCGGAGATCCGTTAGCAATCGGCACTTTTACAACAGGAGCCACTGCGACCAATTTAGGTTTTGCGGAAGGGATTATTATGACAAGCGGCAAAGCCACAAATGCTCCCGGCCCTAATAGCATCGGAAGCATTACCTACAATTCTACCGGTCTTAGCGACCCGCAGTTGGCCGCAAGCATAAATACTCAATTATCTAATATTAAGGATGCCGCAGTTTTGGAATTTGATTTTACGCCTGTATCTGATACCGTTAAGTTTCGCTATGTTTTTGGATCTGATGAATATCCGGAATTTGTCAATTCAAGTTTTAATGATGTTTTTGGTTTTTTTGTTAGCGGTATGAATCCAAATGGTGGAAATTATGTGAATCAAAATATAGCTTTAATTCCCGGAACCACCACGCCGGTTTCTATCAATAATGTGAATAATGGAACTTCAAACGGTGGCCCATGCACAAATTGCGCCTACTACACCAATAATTTAGGCGGAGCATACATCGAATATGATGGCCTGACAGTGGTTTTGACTGCTTGGCTAAAAGTATTGCCTTGTTTTCCTTATCATATCAAAATTGCCATTGCTGACGTTGGCGATGAGGCTTATGATTCCGGTGTGTTTCTCGAAGCAAATAGTTTTATGAGCAGTACCGTAATTCTTGACAAATCTTTTTCAAGTACTGTGGATACGAATAGTATTGAAGGTTGTAACGATGCGATTATTAGTTTTGAATTGCCTGCCCCAAGGCCAATCAATACCATTGTAAATTATCTTGCTACTGGAACCGCAGTTAATGGTGTTGATTATGTTACAATTCCTTCTTCTATTACCATTCCCGCAGGACAAGATTCTGTGGCACTTATTATTAGCCCTTTTATTGATGGTTTGACTGAAGGACCGGAGCCGGTTATACTGATTGTAAACACCAATGTTTGTACGTACGATTCGATGATAGTTGTAATTAGGGATTATGATCCTATGGTTGCTACTTTACCTTTAGATACTGCTTTATGTGATAGTGCAAATTTACCACTTCAAGTTACCGTAAATGGCGGCATTACTCCATATTCCTATTTGTGGAGTTCAGGTGATACTACTAATTCCATTATTGTAACTCCAACTACGTCAGGAGCTTATACCGTTACCGTGACTGATCAATGTTTGCTTGACACAACTGCTCAAACAGTCGTTAATATTTCACAACCAGTGTTTCAAATCTTTGGGGATATGGTTTGTGAAGGTGATCCAGCCATGTTGTCCATCAATTCCAATATGCCGCTTTTATACCAATGGTCCACAGGAGATTCGACTTCATCAATTGTTGTCAATCCAATGGTTTCAACAACTTACACAGTTCGTGTTGAGGATACGATTGGTTGCTTTGTCGATACCAATACTGTAGCTTACGTTTATCCAAATCCCATTGCTTCAGTATCTCCTGATGTTGAAATTTGTGCAGGAGAAACGGCTACACTTACCGCTTCAGGTGGGGTGGATTTCCAATGGAGTAATGGGGGAACAACATCTCAAATACAGGTGACTCCGCAACAAACTACTACTTACGTGGTTACTGTTTCTGATTTGAATAATTGTTTTGATACCGATACAGGTTTAGTGATTTTGCTTCCAACTCCTATAGCTGAAATTATATCTTCTGACGACACGGTTTGTAAAGGTTCGCCGGCAACTCTCACAGCTTCACAAGGGGATGTCTATCTTTGGTCAACGGGTGAAACTACTCCATCTATCTTAGCATATCCGC
Organism: Bacteroidales bacterium; assembly: GCA_016937295.1. Classification (GTDB taxonomy): domain Bacteria; phylum Bacteroidota; class Bacteroidia; order Bacteroidales; family UBA1556; genus UBA6267. The sequence continues at coordinate 13,157 of JAFGWF010000072.1, read as the reverse complement.
GCGAAAATGGTAGGTACTCCGTCTCTGTAGGGCTTCTTGGATCTCAATCCGTATGCTCTGATACCGCTTATTTTACCCTATTTGTTGAACGCTGTAATAAGTTTTTTGTGCCCTCTGCCTTTACTCCAAATGGGGATGGACTCAATGATAAATTTGGCGTTAACGGCGTATTCTCAAACGTTGAAAATTTTAGCTTTCTAATCTATGACCGTTGGGGCAATTTAGTGTTTTCTACCACAAACCCAAATGAATGGTGGGATGGAAATTTGGGGGGTAATGCCTTAATAGCCGGAGTTTATACGTTTAAAGTAACCATTAAAGAAATTTTTGAAGAAGAGTATTATCTAACCGGTAGTATTCATCTGATTCGATAAACGTCATTTTTGTAGAATTTCCTCCGAAATTTCCCTTCATTAGAACTTTTTTTCCGTTTTTGGGATGCAAATTGAAAGTTCAGTATTCTTTAGGTGTTAATCTATAAGTAGTTATATCATTGGGATTCTTTGGTATAATTGTTTAATCAGTTATAACCATAACAACTATAATTGATTGTATGCAATATTCAAAATCCATAGAGCCTAAAATTGTTGTAAAATCTAAACCGATTCGTCTTCGGAAAAAGAACAAGATTACCGCAGTTTATTTTAACGATAACCACACAATAATAGAGATAAACTCTAAGGTACATCTCTTTAGTATTGAGCAATTTTTGTGTTAGCAAAACATTGGTTTTTTAAAAATCCCTTATCAAAATTCTAATCCTTTTTTTTTATTTTAGCCTCCGTTTACAGATGTTTTTTTACTGGTTAGAAATTCGTCTTTATCTGTTGAATATAAATTAATTATGAAAAACACAGAACAGGATTACTCCAACGCTGCACAACTTTGTTTGGATGTTTTTACTAAGAAAAATCAGGACTACGGTACCGCTTGGCGCATACTGAGACCTTCTTCCATTACGGATCAAATATTTATAAAGGCGAGTCGAATCCGAAGCATTCAGGAAAAAGGAAGTCAAAAAATTGGTGATGATATTCGTGATGAATTCATCGGAATTGTCAACTATTCGGCAATGGCTTTAATCCAATTAAACTTAGGTGCAGTTACGGATAATGCGGAGGTAAATATGGCTGCTGAGGATGCGATTGATAAATATAAAACTCAGATTACTAATGCTAAAGATTTGATGTTGAACAAAAATCACGATTATAACGAAGCTTGGCGCGATATGCGAATTAGTTCGCTGACGGATATTATTTTGATGAAATTGTTTCGGTTAAAGCAAATTGAGGATAATTTGGGAAAAGTGATTGTCTCCGAAGGTCCTGAAGGAAGCTATACTGATATGATAAATTATGCCATTTTTGCCTTGATTAAAATCGAAAACGGAGAAAATTATTAATCTTAAAAATCTTATGCTATGAATAAAGGATTTGTTTTTAAAGCCCTTTCTTACATTTACATTTTATTGGTTTTAATATTAGCTTATTTAATTTCTTTTTTTCAAGATTATAATCTTATATTCTTGATTTCATTAGTTTTAATGATGATTATTGGTGGATTTCTTAGTAAGAAAATGCCAAAAGGAGCAGTGCTAATTTCAAGGATATTAATTGGTTTGTTGTTTATTTATTCAGGATTTGTTAAGGGTGTCGATCCCTTAGGTACTCAATTTCGCATCGAAGACTATTTCTACGCATTTGGAACGCTCTGGGCTCTGCCTTTTGCGCTCACTTTGTCCGTTCTGTTGAATGCTTTTGAATTTTCCATGGGATTGTTTTTACTGTTTAATCTGCGAACAAAACTTGTTTCGTGGTTGGTTTTTTTGATGATGATCTTCTTTACAATCACCACTTTAAATGATGCTCTTTATTCTCCGGTGCCCGACTGTGGCTGCTTTGGTGATGCGCTCATCATTTCCAATTGGCAAACTTTTTATAAAAACTTGGTGATTTTCGCCTTGGTTCTAATCTTATTTCTTCGACAGAATAGTGTTAAATCTAATCTTAAACCCACCACTCAGTTCTCTTTGATGATTGGCTTATTTGTTCTGTTTGCGGCTTTCGAGATTCACACAATTCGTCATCTTCCTATCTTAGATTTTCGCCCTTGGAAAGTGGGAACTCGTTTACTTCCTGAAAACCCTCAACCGGCAAAGTTTTATTTTGTTTATAAAAACAAGGATTCCGGAGAAGAAAAAGAATTCTTAAGCTCGGAGCTGCCTTGGCAAGATACGGTTTTTATGAGTCAATGGAGCTATGAAAGTTCTCGTGAAGTAAATCCTGATGCGGATTTATACAAGACTTTTCCGATGCTCGATTCCGATGGAAATGATCTTTCGGCTGAGTTGGCTAAGTCCGAACAGCCGGTGTTTTTGATGATTGTTTACGATATTATGGATGCAGATGATGACGCACTGAAAAAATTTCTTCCAATTTATAATTTGTGTCAACAAAATGGTTGGACCTTTTATATGTTAAACTCCGATACTCCTGATGATTTGAAAAAGCGAGTCGAAGAAAATGAACTTAACGACTTTCCGGTTTTGAACAGCGATGACACTTCATTAAAAGCTGCAATTCGGGCAAATCCGGGGTTGGTTATTCTTCGTAACGGTGTTGTCAAATCCAAATTTAATCACAGAGATATTCCTGATATGGAGGAATTGAATTCTTTGGCAACCGAGTAATTATGCTCCAATTTATTATAAAAAGACTGTTTTATGGTTTCTTGGTTTTTGTAGGAGTTCTTACAATCATATTCCTATTGTTCAATGTTTTGCCGGGCGACCCAGCCCGAATGATGTTGGGGCAACGTGCCGACTCTGCCTCCATCGCAGCAATTAATCAAGACCTTGGTCGAGATAAACCGCTGATTGTGCAGTATTTAGGCTATGTCAACGATTTGTCACCAATTTCAATCCATAGTACATCCAAGGAAAACACTTTTTGGTTTCTAAGCATGGCAAAATACGGTTCTGCAACAGTGATTTTTCATTTTAGTGATAAAGTGGTGGTTCTGAAACCGCCTTATTTCAGAAGGTCTTATCAATCTCAAATTCCGGTAACTACCATCTTGGCCGAAGCTTTTCCGAAAACGGCTCTTCTTGCAATTACTTCCATCGCAATTGCGCTTATCATCGGATTGATGATTGGCATTTTATCGGCTATTTACAAGGATAGTTGGTTCGATAAAATGGCATTAGTCTTTTCCGTTTCGGGCATGGCCGTTCCTTCCTTTTTTGCTGCAATAGTTTTTGCATGGGTATTTGCTTTCCTTCTTTCTGACTACACGCACCTGTCCATGTTTGGAAGTTTATATTCAGTCGATGATTTTGGTCGGGGTGAATATCTCGATTTGAAAAACCTGATTCTGCCTTCCATTGTTCTCGGTATCAGGCCGTTGGCAATAGTTGTGGAGCTCACTCGAAGTTCTCTCCTCGACGTGATGTCGTCCGATTATATTCGCACTGCAAAAGCCAAAGGTTTGTCCTCATTTAACGTGATTTTTGGTCATGCACTCAAAAATGCACTCAACCCTGTTATCACTGCTATTAGCGGATGGTTTGCCTCACTCATGGCCGGGGCGGTTTTTGTAGAATATGTTTTCGATTGGAAAGGGGTAGGGGTGGCAATTGTGGATGCGTTGGCCAAATACGATTTTCCGGTGGTAATGGGTGCCGTGCTTTCAATTTCTGTTATTTTGGTGTTAATCAATATTTTGGTCGATATTATTTACGCTTGGCTCGACCCACGAATACGTTTATCTTAATTGCTGAATGATTTTTATCTTTTGATTTTATGTTGATTTCAATTGGAAATCTCTGTTAAATTAATGCAGAATTTTAGCAATTTTGTTCAAATTCTTTAATTGATATTTTATGACAAATAGAACCTTTGTAGAGAAAATTTTCGATAGTCCTGCCGGAAGCATCGTTTTTCGAAAGCCGGATATTGTTCTAACTCACGATAATACAGCGAGTATCAAAAAAACCTTTGAAAAAATGGGTGGTGAAAAAGTGGCGAATCCGAATCAACTTTTGGTGGTTTTAGATCATAATGCCCCTCCCACTACTGCTAATCTTGCTACGCAATACCAATCTATTCGTGACATTGTTAAGGATCAAGGAATTCATAAGTTTTACGATGCGGGAAGAGGTATTTGTCACCAAATCATGTCGTATCATGCAAAACCCGGAATGATAATAGTGGGAAGTGATTCGCATACCTGTACAGCAGGAGCTTTTAATGCAATGGCTGCCGGCATCGACCGCACCGAAGCTGCAGGCCTCTGGAGACGCGGCGACACCTGGTTTCGGGTGCCGGAGTCGATGAAAATTACTCTTCATGGAAAGTTGAATAATAATGTGTTTGCTAAGGATTTATCGCTGTGGATTATTGGCATGATTGGCTCCGATGGGGCAAATTATATGAGTATTGAGTATCATGGTGATGGGGTGCAATCTTTAACTATTTCCGACCGTATGACTCTCGCTAATCTTGCTTCTGAAATGGGCGCAAAGAATGCCGTTTTTCCATTCGATGGAGTTTTACAAGATTTTTATAATGGCGAACCCCAAAATTCCGTTTGGGCTGATGAAGGGGCGGTTTATGCAAAAGAAATTACCATAAATCTCGCTGATGTGTTTCCTGTTGTAGCTGCTCCTCATCATGTGGACAATGTTAAATCGGTTTCGGCAGTTGCGGGAACTAAACTTCAAGAGGGTTTGATTGGAACCTGCACAAATGGACGTATCGAGGACTTGCGCGAAGCTGCCCAAGCTTTGCGTGGAAAAAAAGTAGCCGAAGGATTCCAACTGTTGATTACACCAGCTTCAAGAGAGATATATCAACAGGCTATAAAAGAGGGACTTGTCGATGTTTTTCTTGATGCTGACGCAAATATTCTTGCTCCTTCGTGTGGGCCATGTTTGGGCACTGGTCAAGGGATTCCTGCGGATGGTTATAATGTGATTTCAACAGCCAATCGAAATTTTAAAGGTAGAATGGGTAATCCCAATTCAAATGTGTATCTTGCTTCACCACGCACGGTTGCTTTGAGCGCTGTAGCGGGCGAAATCGTGGACCCGCGCGGGATAGAATCTAAGGATATTTATCCGTTTTCTGTCGCTCAAAGTTCAACGGTCGAAATCCCCTCCGATGAATTACGCAAGTCGGGAAATGTTTGGGATTATGCCGATGCAGATAATCTGAACACCGACCAGATGTTTGCAGGTAATTTAACTTATAAAGTGTTGTCGTCTGATGCAGAGGCAATTATGCCTCATCTGTTTGCAGGTTTCGATGGGCAATTTGCCCCCAATGTTGCCTCTGGCGACATCATCATGGCCGGCGATAATTTTGGGTGTGGAAGTTCTCGTGAACATCCTTCCGTGGGCTTGGCTCATGCCGGAATTCAAGCGGTGATAGCGAAATCGGTGAACCGAATTTTCTTTCGCTCCTCCGTAAACCAAGGACTGCCGATAATTGTTAATCCTGAAGCTGTAAATGCTTATAAACGAGGCGATTCGGTTTCTATTGATTTTGAAAATGGTACTATAATAATTCAGGATCGGAAATTCGCTTTCAATCCGCTTCCCGATAAATTACTTGCCATTTTTGAAGCAAAGGGATTGGTGAATTTTATAAATCAGGCAAAATAAGGAATCTGCAAAAAATTAGTTTTTGGCGATATTATTTTATGCTACTTTTGTCTTGACAACGATTGTTTGATTTTTGTCCGTTGCCTTTAGTATTGTTAATTACTAATTTAAGTAGTGCCAATGATTTCGTTTAGAAACTTAATTGTAACCTTATCTTTTTTGACCTTAGTTTTTACTTTTAAACCGGCGTCAGGACAGTACAACTATGGCGTTTACAATTATTATACTGCCGGTCTGAAAATGGGGTACGAAATGTATAGTTATAAAATGGATCCTTCTCGGAATGTAAAACACGAAATTCTACCCAATTATTCTTTCGGCATCACAGGTGGTTGGTACTATCGCTATTGGCTTGAGTTTCATGCAGATATTTTGTTTACTAAACGCGATTTGCGTGTGAAATGGCTCTATCCTGCCGATCCTTTTGGCACGGTGCCTCTATATTCCGATTACAAACTTGCCTTCATAACCATACCAATTCAAGCGCGTGCAAATATTATTTATACCCGCAATTATAAACTGAATTTTGGTGTAGGAATCTTGCCTGAATTTCGCTTTCGTCCTCCACGAGAAATTGTTACTTATCAGAATGGTGTTGAGGCTGAGTCGTTTGATAGCTTTTTAGTGAAAGATTTTCGGCGACTGCTGTTCGGATTTCCAATAAGTTTGCATAATAAAATCAACTTTAATCGCCATTATAGCACCGAAATCTCGTTCAATTATATGTGGTATGTAACAAAGATGAATAAAGTGCTTATGGACGGTCCCGGAGTGGGTTACTATTTTAATCTGGCTTTTTACTACGATTGGTAGTTTCGTATTTCATAGTATTGAATGTAAAAAATTGTTATTTAATTCCCTGTTCCATTTGTTTTTAACTATTTTCGTAGCTCTTAACTAATGTATTATTATGAAGAAAATCTTATTGATAATTAGCCTTTTAGTTTCGATTGGTTGTGTCTCGGCTCAAAAATTCGATTCTAATTTTGAAAAAAAATCCATGCGATTTGACTATTTTAGAACAGGAAATTCAAACACTGAATTGATTTCACACGACCATATCTTTCAGGAACCTCATTGGGGTGGTTCTTTTATTAACCTAATTGATACCTTTAATTATGGTAATTATAAATTTGAAGTTTTAGATAGTGTTTCCGGTAAATTATTGTATTCCAAGGGATTTTCTTCATTGTTTTTTGAATGGCGCTATACCGAGGAGGCCAAATTTTTAAATAGAAGTTTCTCGGAATCCGTGATTTTTCCCTTTCCAAAAAATACTGTACAATTGGTTTTTTATCAACGCAATAAAACTATGGACTGGGAAAAGCAGTACCAAACTTACGTAAACCCAAAAGATTATACGATAGTTACGCAGTTGGCTTTTCCATCGCAGAGTTTTAAAATACACAACAATGCTCCTTCGGATAAGGCGTTGGATATTGTGATTTTGCCCGAAGGTTATACCGCTGCTGAAATGCAAAAATTTATGAATGATGCTCAGCGCTTTAAGGATTATCTTTTAAATTGTAAGCCATTTGATGCCTATGGTTCTAAGATTAATATTTGGGCTGTTGCTGCCGCTTCATCCGAATCAGGCACTGATTTGCCTGGCGAAAATGTTTGGAAAAACACCTTGTTCGATTCTCATTTCTACACTTTTGGCACCGAACGTTACTTGAATACTTTGAATAATAAAATGGTGAGACATCTTGCTGCAAATGCTCCCTATGACCAAATTTATATTTTAGTAAATACAGATAAATATGGTGGTGCAGGAATTTTTAATTATTACTCCATTTGCACCTCCGACCATGAAAATTCTGATTTTGTTTTTGTTCACGAGTTTGGTCATGGCTTTGCCGGTTTAGCAGACGAATATTACACTTCTGATGTTTCAACGGATGGATTATATGCACACGATGTGGAACCTTGGGAGCCAAATATTACTACTTTGGTTGCTTTCGATCGAAAATGGAAAACAATGTTGGATGCAAAAACTCCGGTTCCAACTCCTTCTTCATCAGAATTTGAATCTTCAGTAGGTGTATTTGAAGGTGCTGGCTATCAGGCAAAAGGCGTTTATCGCCCTAAAATGGAATGTACCATGAAATCGGTTCGTTATAACGATTTTTGTGAAGTTTGTTCTAAATCAATTGTTCAAATGTTGGAGTTTTATTCCCATTGATTTTTTTATGTCAGGTTATTTTCTAAATATTGTTTTTTTGTTTTTACTGGGGTTATTTTCTATAAATCTCTCAGCTCAAGATAGTTGTGAGGGTTTAGAAGGAAGTAAAGGTGGCCAAAAAGCTTATAAAAAAGCAATTGAGGAATTGAAGCTTGGAAGGTATTCCGAAGCAACTAAGAAGTTATCCGAAATTGTGGATGATGAGCCGGAATATATCGCAGCTTGGTGGCTTCTGGCTGATATCAATTCGCGATTTACCAACCGCAATAGAGTTAAATCGGTGGCGAAAAAAGCCTATCAAGAAGTCATTAATCTATGTCCTTCTTACCAGGATTATTATGCGTATTATTATCTGGCAAGTATTTATATGTCTGATAATCAGTATGGAGAGGCTTATAATATGTATGAGGCGTTTTTAAATGCTGAAACAGACAAAATCGAGGAAAAGCATTTTAATGACGCTAAGGAGCAGTCAGAATGGGCTAAGTTTTTTGACGATATATATTCCAACGAAGTTCCTTTTAATCCTGAGAAAGTGGCTAAAATGTCGTCCGCTGATTGGGATGAATATTTGCCCATTATCACTCTTGACAACGATTATATGTATTTTACTCGAAGGATGGAAGGAGGGCAAGTAAGTGGTTATACAAGGGAGGATAATCGTATTGAGAGATTTTGCGAGGCTAAACGTTCCAACGGAATCTCTTTTGACCAAGGAAAAGTTCTTCCAGCTCCTTTTAATCAGCAACCAAACGAGGGAGGAGCAGCCTTAACTTTGGATAATAAAACGATGATTTATACCCGATGTAAGTTTATCCATGTTTCTGGAAATCGTTATTTCAACTGCGATTTGGTTGAGCTTAGGAAAGAGGCTGGTATTTGGGTTGAGGTAGGACCTCTCGGTGATGGAATAAACTCCCCGGAAAGTTGGGAATCTATGCCTACCATTTCGCCGGATGGACAGACTCTTTACTTTGTTAGTGATAGGAAAGAGGGGAATTTTGGAGGACTCGATATTTTTATGTCGCGCAAGGATGCTGAGGGGCAATGGCAAAAAGCTGTTAATGTAGGAAATACCATAAACTCCGAAGGGAATGAAAAGTCGCCATTCATCCATACGGATAGTAAAACGCTCTATTTCAGTTCGTCAAGTTTTCGAGATGAAGAAAAATACCATCAAGGGCATCGTGGGATTGGTGGTTACGATATATTTTACTCAAGAATGAATGACAAAAACGGATGGAATTCTCCCAAAAATATAGGCTACCCAATCAATACGGAGGGCGATGATCTTGGTTTTTTTGTGAGCCTTGACGGACGCTACGGCTTTTTTGCTTCTAATAGGCTGAATGATAATAAAAATTGGGATGTTTACTCTTTTGAACTTTACAAAGAGGCTCGTCCTGAGCAGGTGCTGCTCTTAAAAGGTAACTTGAAAGATGAAGAAACCGGTGAGGTCTTGCGAGATTCAAAGGTGGAAATTAAAAACATGAAAACTAAGGAAGTAAAGGAAATTAAAGTGGATATTGATGGTGATTATGCTATTGCGATGCCGGTTGTGTCTGACTATGTGGTGACCGTTAAAAAACGCGATTACGTTTATGTTTCCAAATATATAAGTCAGAAAAACCGCAATTTGGATCAGCCTATTCGCCTCGATTTTAAATTGCAGCAGATTCAGGTTGGAAAACAGTATAATTTGGACGATTTATACTACGATACCGACTCCGACATGCTGACCAAGGAATCTGAAGATATTTTACAGGGATTCTTTGAGTTTCTTAACGAGAATCAAGGAATACGAGTTGAAATTCAGGGGCATACAGATAACATAGGCTCCGATGATTATAATTTGGATTTATCAGCAAGACGGGCAAAAACTGTATATAATCGACTGATTTCCATGGGAATATCTGCTAATCGACTTTCGTATAAAGGGTATGGAGAATCCATGCCTATTGCTGATAATAACACTGAGGCCGGACGACAAAAAAATAGACGAACGGTGTTTATTATAAAATCAAAATGATGATGAATTTTTTTAAAATATTTTTTGGTTTAGCTTTAATTTTCTTTTTTAAAGCTTCATACGGACAAACAGATTCAAGTCTTACCCTTTCTTATCGTTTAATCCATTCTTCTGATAGCTTCGCTGTTCTGTTGTCTCATTCCGGCGAAATGACCCGTAGAATCGACACTGCCTTTCGACAAGATAATGATTTATTCGTTTTTCAATCTATTGAGCGGTTTCCAACAGGAAGTTATACGGTTTATTTCAACGATTCCACCTATACCGAAATAATTTTAAACAATGAAAATGTAGCTCTTGAGGCTCATAGCGACAATATTTTGCCAACCATGAAAGTGCTTGAATCGGTTGAGAATCAATTATTGTTTAATTATTGGAAATATGCCTTCATTATTCAGGATACTATTTCTCATTATGTTTATAAGATGAATCAGTTGCAGAAGTTCGATGATTATGAACAAAGGTCTGATTATCTTATGTATGAGAAAAAAGTGAAAATCTTGAATGATTTTCTTTTTAATACGGTTCGCAAAATGATGACCGAATATCCCAACGCCTTTTCTCCTAAGGTCTTATTAGCTTATCAACTTCCTGATTATGATAGATTTAAACGTGAGATGGAAGCCGTAACTGTTAATTACGAGGATGATCTTGCATTTTTGCGTGATCACTATTTCGATTATCTCGATTTTGCTGATTCCCGTTTTTTAAACACAAAAGTGCTTCATTCCATGATTAGCGATTATATAAAAATCTTTGCCAATCCGGCTAATACTGCTAATTATAAAGCAATAATTGATTTTGTTTTAGCCAAGGCCAAAGTGAATGAAAAGGTTTATAATTATTGCATTAATTTGTTTGTACGTGAATTTGACAATACAATATGGGAGGAAGTTTTTATTTATGCTGTCGAAAACTATTATCGTAGCAGTTCTCTTCGCAATTCTTCTATGTCGCGATATTATTATGATAAGGTAGAATTTGTTAGAAAATTGAAGCCTGGTCATCCTGCACCTGAGTTCTCAATTCCCGATTCTAACGGAACTCTTTATACGTTGAAATCTATTAAGGGAAAGGCAAAAGTGTTAATCTTCTACTCAGGCGATTGCCCTCATTGTGAGCAAGCTATGCCCGGGTTAATTGAGCTTTACAATCAATATAAAATTTCGGATGTGGCTTTTGTCGGAATTGCTTTGGATGACGAATTGAATGTTTGGAAGGAATCGCTTCAAAAACAAAACATTCCTTGGCTCAGCTTATCTGACTTGAAAGGATTGATTAGTCCTGCCGCTGAAGCTTATAATATTTGGATGACTCCAACAATCTATATTTTAGACGAAAACAATGTTATCCGAGGTAAACCCAATACAGATGCTGAAATTCATGCGTCTCTTTTGCAGATTATTTATTAAATCTCGCCGGTCAAGTCATTAGTTTTATCTTTAACAAATTCAATCATATCCGGAAAAAATTTCAAAAACTCTTGGCTATAATCGGCATAATCTTTCTTTAAATCGGCAACAGAATGTTGGATTTTTGATGAATACTTCACTCTTCGCGACATTAATTCGAAACTCCGATTCAGCCCGTCAAAGGTTCGATAATTGACTAACCAATTTTGCATAATCAGAAACGGTACTATTCTTTTGCTTTTGCTGGGAAGAATAGTGTAATTTCTTAGAAGAACTCCGTAACAAAATGAAACAAAGTTGTTTAGGTCTAAATTAGAGAATTTCTTCCAATGAACAGCGAGCAAATGGTCATAAAAAATATCCGCCACCACTCCGGCATATTTATGTTGGTTTTGGTGCAAACGCTCCCTTGTCTTAACAAATTCCGGGTGATGATCAGTGAAATAGTCGATGTTTCGATGTAACTCAATTCCTTTTTTTACTTCTATTGAATATTTCGAAATCTTATTGCCTTTGATATGGTCGGCGATGAAATTGCCAACCATCAAATATTCATTTTCGCCTGACAGAAACAAATGGGCCAGATAATTCATAATATTCTAATTCTGCCTATTATACTTACAGTTTTTCTTAATGTTACGTTAATGTAAAAAATCATTAGGCTAAAACCTGATATGTTTTTCCGGGTAAAGCTTTCACTAATCCTTTGAATTCCATATTTAGAAGAGCTGCTGATGTTTTGCTCATCGGTAATCCTGTTCGAAGACTAAGTATGTCGATATTAATGGGTTGCCCTTCACTTAGTAAGTCAAAAAGAAGTTTTTCTGTTTCGTTGAGTTCCACAAAAATTGACTTTTGAATTTGTTGGGCTTTTTTATTCTGAGTTTCCCAATTCATAAGCTTCACCAAATCTTCTGCTGATTCTATCAAAGTGGCCATATTGCTTTTAATCAACATATTACAGCCCTTCGACATGGCGTCATCCGGACGACCGGGAAATGCAGCAACGTCTCGATTATAGCCAAATCCAAGCTGAGCCGTTATTAGTGAGCCTCCCTTAGTGCCGGATTCCACGATGATTACAACGTCCGACATGCCTGCCACTATTCTATTGCGTTTTGGAAAGTTTTGCTTGTCAGGAGCCGTGCCGGACATGAATTCCGTCAAAATACCACCGTTCTGCTCCATCATCTCCGTTGCTGTGCTCTTGTGAATAGCAGGATATATTTTGTCTAAACCGCTCCCCAAAACTCCAACGGTAGAAATTTGGTTTTTTAACGAATTTCGATGTGCGCAAATGTCAATGCCATAAGCTAATCCACTGATAATTTGCACGTTGTAATTTGCCATGACTTCGATAAATTTCTCACAGATCAACCGTCCTTGATTGGTTGGCGTTCGGGTGCCTACGATACTGATAGCTCGTGCCGGATTTAAATCGCCGTTTCCTTTATAATATATCATCATTGGACTGTCAATGCATTGCTTGAGCCTTTTGGGATATCGACTGCCCAAATAGAAAATTGGCTCGATTAGGTTGTTTTCAATAAAACTAATTTCCTGTTCGGCTTTATTAAAAATTTCCTTATTATTAATAATCGACTCTACAGTCTTGATAGATATTCCTGGGATTTTGAGAAGATTTTTTTTCGATTCTCTAAAAACCTCCTCAACATCACCACAATAGGCAATGAGCTTCTTCCCATTTGTGTCACCAACAAGCGGCACCAAGGTTATGGCTATTTCGTGTATCAGCAAGGTTATTTATTCTATTTTTGGGTTTATTATCGACTCTTTATTGATGATGCTAAATTAAGCAATTTTGAATATCACCGAAACTAAAATATTATTTGCCGTCCTAAACTGGGG
>JAFGWF010000005.1 GCA_016937295.1 Bacteroidales bacterium | reverse complement strand
ATTTCTGTTGCCAGAGTCTCTGAGCAAATATATTCAAAATAATAGTTAACAATTTCTTCAATTTTAGTTTGTTTTTCAACAACTATTTTAATCTTATCAACTACGTCAAATTCAAGGTCTTTGCGCAAGTTTTGGATTCGGTTGATAAATTCTCTTGCCAATCCCTCATTGATTAACTCATCAGTTAGCGTTACATCCAAGGCTACCGTTAACGAGCCCATAGTCATTACCGCCCAACCGGGAATGTCTTCGGTCATGATTTCCAGGTCTCCTTCTTTAAGGTAAATCAGTTGATTTTCAATGGTTAATTCTAATCGGTTTTGTTCGTATGATGAGATTTGTTCTTGGGTTAAACCGGAAACAGCAGCTGCGATTTTTCCCATAAGTTTCCCGTAACGCGGACCGAGTGTTTTGAAATTAGGTTTAACCTTTTTAACCAATATTCCGGCATCTTCACCAACAAATTCCAACTCTTTCACATTTACCTCTGCCAAAATAATGTCGCTAACCAATTGCAACTGCTCACGCAGATGATTGGATGTCAGAGGAATCATTATCTTGTTTAGTGGTTGGCGCACCCTGATTTTGGCTCTTTTACGCAGCGACAAAACCATAGAAGCGTATTTTTGCGAAAGTTGCATCCGCTCCTCTAATGCGGAATCCACAAATTCAGGATTATATGTCGGAAAATCAGTTAGATGAACTGATATTGACTCGCTTTTTCCGGCCACGGTATTCAAATCTTTAAACAACCGATCGGCATAGAAAGGAGCTATTGGCGCCATCAGTTGGGATAATGTGGTAAGACATTGATATAGCGTTTGATATGCCGATATTTTATCTTCCGAATAATCTCCTTTCCAAAAACGGCGGCGCGATAAACGCACATACCAATTGCTCAAATATTCATCCACAAAATACTGTATCGCCCGTCCGGCTTTTGTAGGTTCATACGATTCGTAGCTTTCGTCAACGGTTTGAATCAACGAATTTAATTCGGATAAAATCCACCGATCCAACTCCGGTCTTTTTTCAAATTCAATATTTTCTTCTTGATAATTGAAGCCGTCTATGTTGGCATATAAAGCGAAGAATGAATAGGTATTATAAAGTGTCCCAAAAAATTTCCGCTGAACTTCGGCAATTCCCTCCTCATCAAATTTCAAATTGTCCCAAGGCTGCGCATTAGTAATCATATACCATCGGGTTGCATCGGGACCATATTTCTTTAAAATCTCAAAGGGATCTACCGCATTTCCAAGTCGCTTCGACATTTTATTGCCGTTTTTGTCCAAAACTAAACCGTTGGAAACCACATTTTTATAAGCCACATTGTTGAAAACCATGGTAGCAATTGCATGGAGAGTAAAAAACCAACCACGCGTTTGATCTACTCCTTCGGCAATAAAATCGGCCGGAAAATATTGGTCAATAGTTTCTTTGTTTTCAAAAGGATAGTGGAATTGAGCATAAGGCATAGAGCCGGAGTCGAACCACACATCAATCAGGTCGGACTCACGGAACATAGGTTGTCCGGATTTGCTAACCAAAACAATTTTATCGACATAAGGTCGGTGAAAATCAAAGGTTTTATAATTTTCATCTGACATATCTTGCGGGTCGAAATTGGCTAAAGGGTTCGATTCCATTAAACCGGCATCAACACTTTTGTCGATGGCCTCTTTGAGTTCGGCAGCCGAACCAATGCAAACAAGTTCTTTTCGGTCGGCAGTTGCCCAAACCGGAAGTGGAATTCCCCAGAATCTTGAACGGCTTAGATTCCAGTCCACTAAATTTTCTAACCAGTTGCCAAATCGACCTTCACCTGTGGCTTTGGGTTTCCAATTGATGGTTTTATTCAAATCCATCATGCGCGATTTGAATGCCGTAGTTTTGATAAACCAAGAATCTAAGGGATAATAAAGCACCGGTTTATCGGTGCGCCAACAATGTGGGTAGTTGTGCACATGTTTTTCGACCTTAAAAGCTTTATTGGTTTTTTTCAGCATCACGGTCAAATCCAAATCCAGGCTTGCATCTTTCTCGGTAAGTGACTCATCATAAGCATTTTTCACAAAGCGTCCGGCATATTCGGCGTAGAAATCGGCATTGACAAAACCTGCCACAAAATCGGTATCTAAATCTTCGATGCGATAAAAGCGTCCTTGAAAATCGACCATTGGTCGGCGTTCACCTTCGGAGTCGAGCAGAATAAGGGGAACAATTCCGGCGGCTTTAGCGGCGCGGTCGTCGTCGGCACCAAAAGTAGGTGCAATATGCACGATACCCGTTCCGTCTTCAGTTGTCACAAAATCGCCTCCAATCACTCTAAAAGCATCGCCCATGGGTTTCACAAAGTCTATAAGTTGCTGATAGCGAACATCTATTATATCTTCACCGCTATATTCTGCAAGGAAACGCCAAGGAAGTTTTTTGTCGCCAACCTGATATTCTTCGGTCAAATCACGATTCTCTTCGGAGAAATAATTTTTGACTAAATCAGAAGCCAAAATAACCACTATTCTTTGGCCGGTATAGGGATTAAAAGTGGCGATTTGCGAGTATTTTATTTTTCGACCAACAGCGAGAGCGGTGTTGGAGGGAAGAGTCCAAGGTGTTGTGGTCCAGGCTAAGAAATACAGCGGGTCAGAAATTTTTCGGAATAAAAACTCCGAATTAGTATTGCGAACGACCTCAAATTGAGCTACAACTGTGTGATCTTTCACATCGCGATAGCAGCCCGGTTGGTTGAGCTCATGGGTCGAAAGTCCGGTTCCTGCTGCGGGAGAATAGGGTTGAATAGTGTAGCCTTTATAAAGCAATTGTTTGTCGTACAGTTGCTTAAGAAGATACCAAACCGACTCAATATATTTATTATCAAAAGTGATATATGGATTTTCGAGATCGACCCAATAGCCCATTTTAACAGTCAAATCGTCCCAAAGGTTTTTATATTTCATCACCTCTTTTCGGCACGCCAAATTATACTCTTCGACCGATATTGTCTTGCCAATATCTTCTTTGGTGATACCTAAAGTTTTTTCTACGCCAATTTCCACCGGAAGTCCATGCGTATCCCATCCGCCTTTTCGATCTACACGAAAACCTTTCAAAGTTTTGTATCGGCAAAACAAATCTTTAATGGCTCTGGCCATCACATGATGAATGCCGGGAACTCCGTTGGCACTCGGAGGTCCTTCGTAAAAAATGTACGGTGTATGTTCTTTGCGGGCTTCGAGAGACTTATCAAAAACCGATTCGCTTTCCCAAAAACTTAAAATTTCTTCCGTGATTTCAGGAAGGTTTAGATTTTTGTAATTTCTATAATTCATATACAACTGTCTTGATGTCAGCCAATTAAGGCAAAATAAACAAAATAATTAAATTGCTTCCAACAAATGACTTTTGGTAAACTTTTTCACTTGATTGGATCAATTTTATGATGATTTGAAACTTCAAAAATTCACGGTAATTCTTGAGGTGAAATTCTTTTTCAAGCAATTATCGAATTTCTCTGAACAGCCCCATGAATCCATAGCTGCAACAGAAAAGTGGTTGCATTCGGAGAGCGAAATTTTTGAAGATTTCATAATTAAAAAGCCCTCATAAGGGGCTATTTAAAGAGAGGCAAAAATAAAACAAATTGCATTGCGCAAAACCAATAAATTTAGAGGATTAAGTGGGATACGATTTAAAAAAGAAAAACCTTATTGAAGAAAAAACACGGAACAAAATTTAAGGATTAATTATCAAGAAATCAGGAAATTTTAATTAGCCCCTTTCTGCAAAGTGAAAGCAAAAGTAGTCCCTACTCCAACCGTAGAGCGAACAGAAATGGTTTGGTTGTGTGCGTCAATGATATGCTTCACAATGGAAAGGCCAAGTCCGGTGCCTCCTTGTTCACGAGATCGAGCTTTATCTACCCGAAAAAACCGCTCGAACAGTCGTGGCAAATATTGCTCTTCAATTCCGCCGCCATTGTCGGTTACTTCGATGAGAATATTGTCGTGCATGTCGAAAAAACTGATTTTAATATGTGGGTTAGGACGTTCGATCATATATTTAATCGCGTTGTCGATAAGATTAGTAAACACCTGTCGAATTTTTTCTTTATCTGCAACAACGTTAAGATTTGTTTTATAACGGTTTACGATAAAAATATCTATCTTTTTCTCTTCAGCTTTCAGTTCAAAAAATTCAATGATTTCTGTAGCGAAATCTTCGAGATTAAACTGTTCCAATCTAAGCTCCAAGTTGCCGGACTCAAGTGCGGAAATAGTGTCCAAGTCTTTAACCATTGCAATAATTCGGTCGATACTTTTTGCTGTTCGCTCCAAATATTTTCTACGTATTCGTTTATCGTCCATTCCGCCATCAAGCAGGGTAAGAACATAACCTTGAATATTAAAAATGGGAGTCTTCAACTCGTGAGAAAGATTACCGATAAACTCACGCCTAAAAACCGCATTAGCCTTAAGCTGAGTGATTTCTTCCTTTTGTTTCTCCATCCATTCCACCACATCGCGGTTTACCGATTCGAGAACGTCTTTCTTTTCTAAAGCATCATTTACGGACTTTTTTCCAACCTTAAAACTATGTATATTTTTATAAATAACTCTGATTTTCTTATAGATAAAATTCCCGATTATCTGATAAAAAATCCAATAAAAGATAGGTGCTGATACCAAAATATTAAAAAGAACCACATATTTTCCAATCACCGGATACAGCAAATACGTTATCACATCAATTACAACCAGCACTAATATGATGATTATCGTGAGTTGAACGCTAAGAATTCGGGGATTTCCTGAATATTTCATCTGTTATTATTTAATGATTTTGCACCAATTATATCCACATAGCTATCGGGAGGAATCCATGATTAAAATAATCATTACAGTGGGTGTATTAATAATTTTGATCTGATTTATTACATAAAAGACTATTAATCAATAAATAAACTAATCAAATTCAATTTTATAACCAATTCCTTTAATCGTTTTGATTTCGGTAAGATTGAGTTTTTCGCGCAATTTACGGATGTGAACATCAATGGTTCTATCGTTGACAACCACATCATCTCCCCACACTTTGTACAATATTTCTTCCCGTTTAAATACTTTTCCAGGTCGAGTAGTAAGAAGTTTTAGCAGCTCGAACTCTTTGCGGGGCAGCGTAACTTCCACTTCATCGCGAATCACCATATATTTCTCAACATTGATTATTAGATTTGGAAAGCTAATCTGTTGGTCATGATTGTCAAACATATCATCCTTTTTTCGGCGAAGCAAGGCTTTTACCCTACTAACCAATACTTTAGGTTTAATAGGTTTGGTCACATAGTCATCGGCACCGCTATCGAATCCGGCGATTTGACTATAATCTTCGTTACGCGCTGTCAGAAAGAGTTTGATAGAATTTCGCAAGATAGGATCTTCGTTAAGCCTTGTGCAGGTTTCAACGCCGTCCATTTCCGGCATCATCACATCTAAGATAATCAAGTCAGGTATTTTAGCTTTGGCTAATTCAATTCCTTCACGACCATTTTTAGCCGTATAAACTTTATAACCTTCCTTCGTGAAATTATAGGATAGAATTTCTAAGATGTCGTCGTCATCGTCTATACACAGAATTTTCGTTTTCTTATCTTTCATAATTTTCCTTGATTTTATTGATGATATTTGATGTTGAGAAACCTTCGAGAAATGGCAAAACTACAACTTTTCCTCCATTATTTTCGACCACATCGGCTCCCACAATAGTTTCTTTAGAATAATCGCCCCCTTTTACTAAAATATCGGGCAATAAATTAGAAATCAGTTGATAAGGAGTGTCTTCGTTAAAGATAACTATGGCGTCAACAAAGGCAAAAGCGGCAAGCATGGTAGCGCGAAAAGTTTCGGAATTAATAGGCCTGGTTGGTCCTTTCAATCGGCTTACAGAATCGTCGCTATTGAGCCCAATTACTAATTTATCTCCCAAAAGTCGAGCCTTGAAGAGATAGTCGATATGACCGGGATGCAAAATATCAAAGCAGCCATTAGTAAAAACAATGGTTTCCTTTTCGCTTCGCCAAAGTTCTATTCTTTTAACCAATTCCTTGGATTCAAACAACTTACCGGAAATATAATCAGGTTTTAACATGAGCCTTATTTTGAATAGAAACAATAATCAGTGAAATGCCACCTAAGGCCAAAATCATAAAAGTTTGAGCCGACCATGTTATCCAACCCATTGCCAAACCGATGCCTGTGTTCGATGCAATGCCGTAGAGGGTTAATGTTTCGGCCACAATTACAGGATAAAGACCTATGCCGCCGGGAGTTACCATTATTCCAATGCTTCCCAAAACTAAAATCGACAAGCCGGCACCCGGTCCTAAATGAGCTGTTTCATCTAAGGAATACAGGGTCAGATAAACCATTAAGTAGTAGAAAAACCAGATTAAAAGGCTGTAAAAAACGAATAACCCCGGTTTTTCAACTTTTCTAATGGATATTAATCCTTCCCAAATACCCTTAAAAACTCCAACAATTTTATTGACAATTGCAGATTCCTTTATCTTGCCTCGGAACAAGAAATAGCCAATAACCATAACTATTCCGATGACAATCAACACCTTCAAAATGAAATAGTCGGCAAAAAGTCCGTCCATTTTATTGGAAATTTTCGACAAAATTCGCGTTTCGACATATTCCTGAATTCGCTTGTATTCTAAAAAGAAAGCGAAAACAAACAAAAGAAAAAACATCAACATATCTATCGCTCTTTCGAGAATCACAGTGCCAAAGGATTTATCCACGGGGATTTTACTTTGTCGATAAAGAACTGTGCAGCGGGCAAGTTCACCCGAACGGGGAATACCCAAATTGGCAAAATAGCCAATCATCACAGCCAGAAACGAGTTATAGATGGAAGTTTCATAGCCCATGGGTTTCAACAACATTCGCCAACGAATCGCTCGGGTTAAATGCGAAAAAATGCCAATAATGATGGAGTAAATGACCCAACTGTAATCCGCAACCTTAAAGGAGTTGATGATATTATCCTTCTCCAATGTTGTTAGGTCTTTTAACGAAACCCAAATTATAAATATTCCGAGACCTAAAGCTAAGGACAGCTTGATGATATTGGAGAATGTTTTATTCAATGTGTTACAATTTATTGTGAGGATTTGGGAAAATAATATCCGGCACAAACGCCTTAGCTTCAGTGGCTTCCATCGAACAATAGGCTACAATGATAACCAAATCGCCTTGTTGTACTTTTCGTGCCGCAGCTCCGTTTACCCCAATCACACCGGAGCCTCTTTTGCCTTTAATCACATACGTATCAAAGCGCTCTCCGTTGTTAATATTGTAAATGTAAACTCGCTCGTTTTCAATGATTCCTGAAGCATCCATCAAGTCTTCATCGATGGTGATGCTGCCAATATAGTTGAGATTGGCCTCTGTAATGGTAGCTCGATGAATCTTTGATTTTAAAATTTCTATGTTCATGATTCTTTAGTATTTCTAATATCAAAGGTCGAAATAAAACTCATTCTCTTGCAGTGTTTTTTAGAAAAAAATAAGTTCTGATTCGGTCGGCAAAAGTACTTAAAAAATTGAAATATTATCTATAAGCCTAACACCTCCTAAATCGACCACAATGAATGCCATTACTGACTGATGATCAACTATGTTCGTAACAGGTTGTAAATCAGCTCCGTCAGCCAATTCAAAATACTCTAAAACCATAGGTGGTTTTTGGTTAATTTGCTCATTTACAAACTGTTTCAACTCTTCAACAGATAATTGTTTTGCAAGAGTAACTACTTGTTTAATAGTTTGATAGATATGTGGAGCAATTTGTCGATTCTTGGCCGAAAGGCGTAAATTTCGACTACTCATAGCCAGACCATCAGCTTCTCTCACAATCGAAACCGGTACGATTTTGATGTCTAAACCAAGTTGCTTCACCATTTCTTTGATGATAAGCAATTGTTGATAATCTTTCATACCGAAATAGGCTTTATGGGAGGGCACTGCTTCAAAAAGCCGCTTAACGACTGTTGCAACACCTTGAAAATGACCCGGGCGATTTTTCCCTTCCATGACCATTTCCAAAAAACCAAAATTCCATTTTTCCGAAACTACCTCAGTGGGATACATTTCATCAACCGAAGGTAAAAAAACAAAATCACATCCGGCTGTCTCCAATTTTTCCAAATCAGAATCGATAGTTCGGGGATAGTTAATAAGGTCCTCGGGATTATTAAACTGGGTAGGGTTAACGAAAATAGACACCACAGAAAAGTCGTTCTCTGTTTTCGATTGTTCTAACAATGCCAGATGACCTAAGTGCAAAGCACCCATTGTTGGAACAAATCCAATAGTTTGACCCGCATTTTTTATAGAGGCTGTTTTTTCTTGCATTCGCAAAAAACTTCTAATTATTTCCATTTGAAGAATTTCGTTGAAAATTTAATTACGTCCTTTTCATCCACCCCCGGAAGATAGGATTATTCAACCAAGGATTAGGTAAAAAACAAGATGAACGGACAAAATTATATCATTATGAAGTATATAAGACATTTTTTCGTAATTTTGCGCCTCGTTTTAAATTAAAAGCAACAGAGAAATGGCCAAACCAAAAGTACTATTTGTTTGTGAAGAAATTTTCCCCTATTTAAAGAAAACCCATATCAGTGAGATTGGAAGACATTTACCCCAATTCGTTCAGGAAAACGGCAAGGAAATCAGAGTCTTTTTGCCCCGCTTTGGAAATATCAACGAAAGACGGAATCAGCTTCATGAAGTTATCAGATTATCAGGTATGAATTTGATAATAAACGATTTAGATCACCCACTCATCATCAAAGTTGCCTCTATTCAATTGGCTCGAATGCAGGTTTATTTTATCGACAACGATGATTATTTTCATCGGAAGCATGTATTTCGTGATGCCCACGGACTCTTTTTCAACGACAACGACGAGCGCGCTATATTTTATGCCAGAGGAGTTTTAGAAACGGTTAAAAAGTTGAATTGGGCGCCAAACTTAGTTCATATCCACGGTTGGTTTGGAAGTCTTGTAGCAATGTATATGCAGCGTATTTTCAACTCAAATCCACTTTTTAACGATGCCAAAATCGTTATTTCACTTTATGATGATGATTTTAGTGAAAAATTTGACGAAAAATTTATCGAACAGTTGAAAATGGAAGGATTAAAAGATTCCGACTTGACGCATTATAAAGATAATTCTTTCATTGGCATGATGAAATCTGCCATTGATTTTGGTCATGCTATCATAATGGGCTCCGAAAACATTAAACCTGAATTAGTTGAATACGCTAAAGCCTCAGGTAAACCTATGCTTGATTATATTTCCGGCAACGATTATTTGCAAGCGTACAATAATTTCTACGATACTTTGTTAGAAGGTCAAAGTTTTGAAGATTAATTTGATATTTAAATTATTGTGAATAAATTAGCTGTTTTTTCTTTGTTGTTGCTATTAACTATAGCCCTTGGTTGTAAAAAAGACCTCAATATTGGGGAAGATATTATCAACCTTCAGGACCAAAAACTTAATGTTGTTTTCACTGATACCGTTTCCATAGTGGCGTATAGCCTTCCGGTTGACTCTGTGACTGCAAGTAAATTGAGCTACAACATTTTAGGAAGTCAATACGACCCTGTTTTTGGTACTACTACGGCCAGCATCTACACCCAAATCCGGTTATCCGAAAACAATGTTGATTTTGGCACATCTGCCGTTTGCGACTCCATCATTCTCACTCTCGACTATGCCGGCTTTTATGGCGATTCCAATCAAATGCAAACTGTTCGCGTATTTGAAGTAACGGAGGATATGTTTTACGACACTACCTATTATTCCAACAAAACTCTGCAAACCGACCCCATAGAATTGGGAAACTATACAGGTGCATTTAACCTGACAGATTCTTTATTGTTCGATGGCTCACTCGCCGAACCTCATTTAGTAATTAAGCTTAATAATAGTTTTGGTGATAAAATAATATCAAAATCAGGCAGTTCTGAATTGGCTGATAATGATGCTTTTTTGCAGTTTATTAAAGGCATTCACATCACAGCCGATAAAGCCACGAATAAAGGAGGACTGGCTTATCTCGACCTTATGTCCAGTTTATCGGTCATCACGTTATACTATCACAACGACACCGATACCTTGAATTATAAATTCAGCATAAACGAATCGTGTAGCTATTTTAGCAATTTCAATCATTATGATTATGTGGATGCCAGTCCGGAATTTAAAAACCAAGTTGTGCTTAAAGACAGTAGCTTTGGCAACCAAACTTTATATGTGCAGTCGATGGGTGGAATAAAAACGAAACTTTATTTCCCTCATTTGAAACAACTTATTGCAGATGGTTCCATAGCAATTCAAAATGCTGAGCTGGTGATTACGGCTAAGTCGGGAACAACAGACGAATACACACCTATTTATGGTTTGGCTGCCGTAAAATTGGATTCGACCGGCATACAACAGTTTATTAACGACTATTACGAAGGCTCTGCCTATTTTGGCGGTGACTACAACGAGACTTATAAATCCTACAGCTTTAACATAAACCGCTATATTCAATCCCTGCTCTTAGGTAAAGAAAACCAATATGGATTAGAATTAATAGCAAAAGGTTCATCGATATATGGAAATAGGCTTATATTTGCCGGCCCAAAGTCAACCGAACAACGATTGAAATTGAGGCTTACTTATACTAAAGTCAAATAATTAATAGTAAAATCAAGCAGATTATGTGTGGAATTGTAGCTTATTTAGGGGAGCGGCAAGCATATCCAATACTCATTAACGGATTATACCGACTTGAATATCGTGGTTACGACAGTGCCGGAATTGCTATCATCAATGGCAATCTTAATTTATATAAAAGAAAAGGAAAAGTATCTGATTTAGAAGAATTTGTAAAAGGCAAAGACATAAAAGGTACTATTGGAATAGCTCACACGCGATGGGCTACTCATGGGGAGCCAACCGATGAAAATGCGCACCCGCATTTTTCTCAATCGCATAATCTTTCTATTATTCACAACGGAATCATCGAAAACTATAAAACTCTGAAAGAGGAGCTTATTCGTCGTGGCTACGTTTTTAATAGCCAAACGGATACCGAGGTTCTGATTCACCTTATCGAAGATATTATGAAAAACGAAGAGGTGGATTTGATAGAAGCTGTGCGAATTGCTCTCAATCAAGTAGTTGGAGCTTATGCCATTGCAGTTATTGCCAAAGACAATCGTGACCTGATGATAGCCGCACGTAAAGGCAGCCCGTTAGTAGTTGGAATTGGTAAAGATGAATTTTTGGTAGCTTCCGATGCAACTCCCATTGTGGAACATACCAAAAAGGTGATTTATCTTGAAGATGAAGAAATGGCCATCCTGCGCCGTGGAAAGGAAATTGAACTCAAGACCATAAAAAACATCAACATCACACCTTATATACAGGAGTTGGAGATTAGCTTAGACGCATTAGAAAAAGGTGGATTCGACCACTTTATGCTTAAAGAAATTTTCGAACAACCTCATAGCGTGAGCGAAAGTATGCGCGGGCGGCTTTATCCTCAAAAAGGTATCGTAACGCTTGGAGGCATTTTTAATTATGAACAAAAAATTCTGAACGCACGCAGAATCATTATGATTGCTTGCGGAACAAGTTGGCACGCTGCATTAGTTGGAGAATATCTCTTGGAAGAATTGATGCGAGTGCCGGTGGAAGTAGAGTATGCTTCCGAATTTCGCTATCGCAATCCGGTAATTTATGAAGATGATGTTGTGATTGCCATTTCACAAAGTGGCGAAACTGCTGATACTCTTGCTGCGATAAAAATGGCAAAAAGCAAAGGAGCTACGGTTCTGGGAATTTGCAATGTTGTGGGCTCAAGCATTGCCCGCGAAACTCATGCCGGCAGCTATACACATGCCGGTCCTGAAATTGGCGTTGCAAGCACTAAAGCCTTTACGGCTCAAGTAACCGTACTAACAATGATGGCTATCCGTTTAGCTTTCGTAAAAGGCACCATCAGCAATACAGAACATCAGCTCTTTTTAGATGAATTAGGAAAAATTCCTGCAAAAATCGAAGAAGCTTTGTTGACCAATGACCTCGTGGAGAAAATAGCAGATGTATATAAAAATGCCCGCAATTTCCTATATCTTGGTCGTGGAATCAATTTTCCGGTTGCTTTGGAAGGAGCACTTAAACTGAAGGAAATCAGTTATATACATGCAGAAGGTTATCCTGCTGCTGAAATGAAGCATGGCCCGATTGCACTTATTGATGAGGAAATGCCGGTTGTGGTGATTGCCCCTCGCAAAGGAAATTACGAGAAAGTAGTAAGCAATATTGAAGAAGTAAAAGCGCGTAAAGGTAAAATCATAGCAGTGGTAACTAAAGGCGATAGTCAAGTAAGATATCTTGCTGATTATATTATTGAAATACCTGAAACAGACGAGATTTTTACACCACTTTTAGCGACTGTACCTCTACAATTGTTGGCTTATCATATTGCTGTTAAACGCAACTGTAATGTGGATCAGCCTCGAAACTTGGCAAAATCTGTTACGGTAGAATAAACCATGTCGGTTCAACCAAAAGCGTCAAGCGGTATTTTTGCTCCCAAAACCTCTGAACCATCTAAGTGGTTTGTGCTGTACGTGCATGGTCGTAAGGAAAAAATCGCCAATGATTTGCTTAACCAAGCCGGATACAGAACCTATCTTCCTTTAGAAAAAAAGCTTAAAGAAACCAAAAACCGCAAACGTTGGGTCGAGGAGCCTCTTTTTAAAAGTTATATTTTCGTCAAAATAAAGAAATATCAACTTTACGATGTTTTGCAATCGACTTATGTGACCACTTATGTGAAGTTTCAAGGGGAGCCGGCAACTGTTAGGGAAGAGGATTTATTGTTTATCAAAAGAATGCTCATCACCCAAACGTCTTTTGAAATAGTAAGCGGTCAAATGGAAGTAGGTAAGGAGGTTACCCTAAAAACCGGTCCTTTTAAAGGTTTTAAGGGAAATGTAGCCGAAATCAGAGGTAAGAATAGTATTGTCGTTCAACTTACTCAGCTCAATTCCAACGTGGTGATATCGCTTAAAGATATCGAAGAGGTAAAGAAGCAAATGACAGAATAATGCAAAAAAAAAGCTGCGAAAGCAGCTTCTATTCTTTAATATTCATCTTCATGGAAGAAGAAGTCCTCCTTAGTGGGATAGTCGGGCCAAAGGTCTTCAATACTGTCGTACTGATCGCCTTCGTCTTCAATTTCACGCAAATTTTCAATTACCTCCATTGGAGCTCCTGACCTGAGAGCATAGTCGATAAGCTCTTCCTTTGTAGCCGGCCAGGGGGCATCTTCAAGTTTTGAAGCCAGTTCTAAAGTCCAATACATAATTCACGAATTCTTAGGGTTATTTTGCAAAAGTAAACTTTTTTCTATAAAAAGCAATATTTTTTTAAACAATATATATAATTGAATATCAATTTATTGCAGTATATTTTTCAACGAATCCTATTATTTAGAGACCCAAAGGACTTCAGGAATGTTCATCTTAACACTACAAAATCTCGACAATGTGAAGAGGTAATCGGACAGTCTATTTAAAAATTTCTCTACCAAAGGATTATACAAATCAGGTTGTAAATTCCAGAGTCTGAGCACATCTCTTTCAGCGCGTCTGCATACTGTTCGGGCAATATGACAATAAGAATTGATGGGATGGCCACCCGGTAAAACAAAGGCAGTTAGGGCCGGTAAATCTTCGTCCATTCGGTCAATGGCTTTTTCAAGTATGTCAATGTCCTTTTCAACGAGCTGAGGCATACGTAGAGCCGCATCGGTGCTTACTGCTGCCACAAGACTCTCTGCCACGAACATATTCACAATAATTTGTGTTAACTCTTCCTTAATATCTTGCATATCAATCATATCCATTAATAAGGCAATATATGATTTGGCCTCATCAATGCTGCCATAGGCCTCTACTTGCAAGTCGGCTTTTGTAACTCGTTTACCACCAATTAAGGATGTCATTCCTTGGTCGCCGCTGCGAGTATATATTTTAAATTTACTACTCATTTACAATTGTGGTTAAATCTGGAACTAAAATGTTATTATTTAAAATGTCGGATTCAATCAAACCATCCCTGAGTCGGATAATCCGATGCGCGTGCAAAGCAATATCTTCTTCGTGAGTAACCACAATAACCGTGTTACCATTTTTGTGAATGTCGTTGAAGAGAGCCATGATTTCGATGGATGTTTTGGAGTCAAGATTTCCGGTAGGCTCATCGGCTAAAATTATCGAAGGTTTGTTGACTAAAGCTCTTGCAACCGCAACACGCTGTCGTTGACCTCCTGAAAGCTCATTGGGTCGATGCTCCATTCTATCGCTCAAGGCCACTTGCCGAAGCACTTCTATGCCTCTTTGTTCTCGCTCCTTTTTATTCTTTCCGGCATAAACCATAGGTAAAATCACATTATCTAAGGCAGTAGAGCGGGGCAAAAGATTGAATGTTTGAAAAATAAAGCCAATCTCCTTATTGCGAACTTCCGCCAATTGGTTATCATTCATTCCGCTAACATCTTGTCCATTAAGAAAATATGTGCCGGAAGTTGGTGTATCGAGGCAACCGATGATATTCATTAAGGTTGATTTTCCGCTTCCACTGGCTCCCATTATGGCTACGTATTCGTTTTTTCTAACAACCAAATCAACACCTTGCAGGGCTTTAACTACCTGAGTACCAACCTTGAAGTATTTTCGGAGCTCCGTTATTTTAATAATCTCTGGGTTCATAATCGAAGGGTTCAGCCGACAAAATTAGTTAAAAACTGTCAGGAGGGTTTAATTTATTAAGTCCCATTAAGGTTTTTTACCATAAATCAACCAGCATACTTTTGATTTTTACGATGGAGCATAAAAATCTGTGCTTTCAAAAATTTTGTTTGCCGAATCAGCAATAAAACTTTCAAATAGTTTTCCGTCTGCATCGTAATAACGCTGTGCAAATTCGTAATAAGCTCCCGGAATCTCAAAACTTCCTTCCCTAAAATGCTTCGTCTGAATGCCGGCTTTAATGCTCGACTGCTCCAAAAGTTTTTCTGCCGACCCTTGAATTTCATCGGGATTGGCATTCATCAAAAAGCCTTTTTCCTTTAAAAACGCATTCACTTCTCTAATTCCGTGGTTGAAGGTTTTCAGATGATTGATGCTCACAGTGAAGTGATTAGCCACAAAACCATTGGCATAAAGCCATGCCGCATATTCCGACTCTCTTCTTAATAGGTTATAAGTTTCCATTGAAATATCACCCCAAAGAACGCCCGAATAAATGAAATCATCTGACATCAAGGAATTTAAATCCATCTTACTCACTGTTTCTTTTACGATATTCTTAAAATTATCTGAAAAGGAATCCAATTCCAATTGACTAATGAAAACCTTAGGATAATTAGGATTTTTGTGAACATAATGTCTGGCATAGAGTTTTTTCTCAGGAAAGAGATATTCCCCACGCATTTCATATCCATTGCGCTGAAAAACGGACGCTAATCGACTTATGTTTATTTCTGGCAAATCGAAAGTACGAAAAGCGATATGGTCGTTAACTACTTGTTCGCCGCGTTCGATAAAGGCATCATAAACGGCTTTTACTTGAGGATTTTGCTCAATATAAACTCTCCAAAGCTGGTCTAAAATCTTATCAATCATTTGTTTAGAATAAAATGAAACTTGTTGAGTGAAAACTACAAATCAAAGAAAGGTTTAACTATGTAAATCTCAAAAAATATTAAGAGCCTGCGATTATGATTAACATCATAAAAAGTAAATCTGAACTCAAAGCAAACTATTGGCATCTACCAATTTCGTTTCACTATCAGGTTGACTTAAAGCATAGTTAAAGCCCTTTTGAAGTGCAAAGGCACCTGTTTCACCAAATTTATTGAGTGCCAAGAATCCAATTTGATAGTCGGAAGGTTTTTTACCACGAGCTTCTATTTTTTTTCGAATCAGTGCAACAGCTTCTTGGCAAGCTTCAGCAGGCGATTTTCCTTGTCGCATAAGCTCCACCACCAAATGACTGCCCACAACCCGAATCACCTCCTCGCCATGACCTGTAGCCACTGCAGCGCCAACCTCATTATCCACAAAAAGTCCGGCACCGATGATTGGCGAATCCCCTACTCGACCGTGCATTTTATAGGCTAAACCTGAAGTGGTGCATGCCCCTGAAAGATTTCCAAAACTGTCGAGCGCTATCATCCCGATAGTATCGTGGTTTTCGATATTCACTTTTGGCTCATATTGCGACTCAATTAACCACTCGCGCCATTCCGCCTCAGATTCAGGAGTAAGCAGGTTTTCTTTTTCAAAACCCTGATCCATAGCAAATTGCAGAGCTCCCTCACCAACAAGCATCGCATGAGGAGTTTTCTCCATCACGGCTCTTGCCACAGAAATCGGATTTTTAATATGTTCTAAAAAAGCCACCGAACCAACATTAGCATCTTGATCCATAATGCAGGCATCCAAAGTAACATGACCATCACGGTCGGGGCGGCCACCAAAACCTACACTGCGCTCTTCCGGGTCGGATTCTACCACGCGTACACCCGCCTCAACGACATCAAGGGCTGTTGCCTTTTCTTGAAGCATTGGCCAGGCAATTTCATTGGCTTTAACTCCAAAATTCCAGGTGGATAAAACTACCGGTTTCTGCATCTTTCGCTGTTCCCTTGGGTCGCTTTTAGCGAAAAGCGTTTGCGGTTTCAAAGTAAAACCTGCAAAAAGCAGCGCTCCTGCTTTTAAGAAATTTCTTCGTGCAATCATGTTATTCTTGTAAAAAATGTTTGGCATAGTTCGTTTTTTTTGTATCCAAAATTTTGACGTTTTCTCGAAGCCTTGTTAAAAATTCACCATAGTCTTTAGTTTCTTCTGCCGACCATAAAACCTCTGAAAGTGCGGCCATGCGGGGCAAAGCCATATATTCGACTTGACTAAATGTTTTCATATACTCTGTCCACACATTTCCCTGAGCACCAAGAATATACGCTTTTTCTTCTTCCGATAAATCTTGCGGTAAGGGATTATAGTGATATACGTCTTCCAACGTGTTCAAACCACCGATGGCAAGAGGTTCCGTATCCTTTTTAACAGACTGATAATGATCAAAATAGCATGGTTTTCCAGGAGTCATCACCACCGGATGTTGCATGCGTGCAGCCTCAATGCCGCCCTCTGTGCCGCGCCAACTCATCACCGCCGCATTTGGAGCTAAGCCGCCTTCCAAAATTTCGTCCCAGCCAATAATGCGCCGACCGTTTGCATTGAGATACTTTTCGATTCTTTGGATGAAATAACTTTGCAACTGATGCTCATCAACAAGCTGCTCCTGCTGCATCCGCCGTTGACAAAGGGCACATTCTTTCCATCGAGTTTTCGGGCATTCATCTCCTCCGATATGGATATATTCTCCAGGAAACAAACCCATTATTTCTTTCAAAACATTTTCTAAGAACAAAAAGACACTATCGTTTCCCGCACAAAAAACGTCCTCATAAACGCCCCATCTTTTGCCCACTTCAAAAAACGTATCGCGACAAGCTAAACGCGGATAGGAAGCCAACACAGCCAACGAATGTCCGGGCATTTCAATTTCCGGAACAACGGTAATATGGCGCTGTGAGGCGTAGTGCACTATTTCATGTATTTGATCCTGAGTGTAATAACCACCATAATTGAGGTTGTCGTATTGATGATTGCTGTATGGTCCAACCATGGTGCCACTTCGCCAAGCTCCGGTTTTTGTAAGTTCGGGATACGCTTTGATTTCTATTCTCCAGCCTTGGTCATCGGTCAAATGCCAATGAAAAACATTCATTTTATAAAGTGCCAAATAGTCGAGATAACGTTTTATTTCTTCCACGCTAAAAAAATGACGGCTGCAATCTAAGTGCATTCCTCGCCAAGAAAAACGGGGATAGTCGCTAATCGCCAATTGCGGAATCGGTTCATTTTTATAATGTTGTAAAATTTGAAGCAGAGTTTGTACACCATAATAAATTCCCACTTTGCCTGATGACTCAATCACAATCTGCTTGTTGTCGATAAAAAACTTATACGCAGCGCTGTCACCTTCATCCAATTGGCGCAAAAGAATGGTTAATTTATTATCATTCTGCTTATCGGGATTAGGCTTCTTTCCGGTGATTTGATGGATAGTTCGAATAATTAGTTCTTGTTCAAACTCGAAACTTCCGTTTTCAGATACGACTTCTTGTATATTTACAATTTCAATAAAACCTTCATCTACTGTAAGTTGAACAGGTTTTGGAATAAGATTCATTTGCGAAAAGGAAATCTGAAAAAAGCCAAATGAAAGAATGACAATCAATAAATACGTTTTCATTTTGTTGGTTTAGGTTGCGTAAAAAGTAATCCTCAGTTTGAACTGGTTAATGAATCAAAAATACAAATAATTAGATTTAACCAACTAAAAGGTTGCAGCCTCTGACATCACTATTATCGAATCGCCCCTGAACTTCAAAGTTGCCATTTTGGTGTCGTTTTCCCAAATCTTGCGTAGCAATGAAAGCGCAGGAGTCTATGTTTGCCAAATCAATCACATTGAGTCCACCGGTTTTGCCAAGCGACTCTAAAGTCAAAGGGTCGTTGATGTCGCGAATGAGGATTTTCATAGTGGCAGCAGGCTCAAAAAGGCCATAACCTTTGCTGTAAGCCTGACTTAGTAGCTCCGTCATACCATATTCCGAATGAATGGTTTCTACACTAAAAGCCTGTGTAAGAATGAGATGTAATTCCTCTTTCAACATTTCGCGGCGGCGACCTTTCATACCACCGGTTTCTAAAACAATCAAATTATCAACATTCTTTAAATCAAACACTTCAGCGTAGTCGAGTAACGCATAGCTAACTCCCCACAAAATCACCTTTTTGTTTTCTTGTTGAGCACGCTGAATATTTGTAGAAATCAGACTAAAATCTTCCAAAAAGAAACCACTTAATGAATTATTAGTCAATCGTATAAACTCATCAATCATAAAAACGAGGGAGGAGTTTCCTTGTTCCAGATAGGAAGGCAGAAGAGCGAGAATTACAAATTCATTAAGAGAACCATAAAACCGCTCAAAGGTCTTGACTGCGTTGAGCTTATATAATTCTTCATCAGCCAAAAAATGCTTGCTTCGCTCCATTCCCGTGGTAGCGCTACTTAAAAATGTGTGGGCAATGGTTGGGTTTCCGGTAATGATTTTGTGGGTTTTGAACAAACTAATAGGCAGAAAGGGAATTTCCTCAATAGCTTTTACAGATGAAGGATTTCGGTGGAGATAGTTGCAAAACTCTTGGTAAATTTTATTGTTATAAAACTGATAATGAAATATTTGCATGGCAAATTCTTCATCAAAAGAATCGTTATACGATTTTGATTTCAATTTTAATTCAATGTCGTTACGTTGTTTCAAGAAATTCATAATCGGTTTTAAAAAATCAACACACTTTTTAGAGAATTAAAACGTTAGTCTGGTTTATCATTTCCATTTTTCCATCGGAATAAGGCAGAAAAATGAGATTAAGAACTATGCGAACTACTAAAAAATATGTTCTTTTGCAAAATTAAATTATAAACCTCAATGCAAAACATTTGTTAGAATGAATTGGAAATTATTGACTGTTTTTTTCGCTTTATTAATTATCGCATCATTAGCCGGCTGCGAAAAAAAGGATGAATATCCTCCTGAACCCGCAATAGCATTTCACTCTTTTTCGAAGATTGACAACGGCACCGGCATTGATGACCAAGGAATTTTGAGCATTTCATTCACCGACGGGGACGGGGATATTGGCTTAAAAACCGAAGACACGCTCCCACCTTATAACTATGCCAGTCCATATTACTACAATATCTACATCGATTATTTTGAAAAGAAAAACGGCGTATTTGAAAAAATTGATTTGCCCATTTCCAATAATAGCCGCATACCCTATATTGATGCAGATTTGCCGGAGAAAGGAATTAAAGGAATCATTGAGGTTGAGTTGTATATCAATAATATTTTGTCGAATTACGACACAATAATGTTTTCAGCCTATATTTACGATCGTGCTTTAAATCAAAGCAATGTGATTGAAACTCCGGAGATTATCATCGACAAAACACCATAAAAAAAATCCCTGCAAGAAACCTACAGGGATTTTCATTATAAAAGAGAATCTCTCTTTAGAATCTCCGTTTAATTCAAGATATATTTCACTCCGATATTGATACCAAAGGAATGATAAGGAGTTGCGGAGGTAAGTAATTGCATAGGTTTTGAAACATCTGTATTCGCATTTGCAGGCAATTCATCAACGTATTCAAATTCTTTTTGAATGGTGTTTGTTAATGTTCCCATTTGATCTTTGCCATCAATTGTGTAAACAGTAAGCTCAGCAGTATTTCTGTAAATTCTCAAAGAAATGTACTGAAGTTCACCAAAAAGATGAATTTGATCGCTCATCTCGAAGCTATATCCAAGAGCTCCTGTAAAGCCAACAGCATATCTTCCTTTGTAGGTAACTTCTTGTTCGGTAACAGATTGAACTCCCATCGCTGTTACATCGACAGTTCTTGTTCCAATAGTTTTACCTGTTAAAGGAATGTAAAGACCAACACGTGAATAAACACCCATTTCTGTTTTGAAAACCAACTGCGGAGCAAAGCGAATCATAGTCGATTTGGAATAGGACTCATCAGAAAAGGCCGTAATTGGAGCGCCAAAAGAATAATCAGCATCAACTAATTGTTTGGAGCCTAATAAATAAGATAATCCGAGCTCAAGACCCCAATTGTCGTCAAACATATAACCAAAGCGCAATTCGGGTAGAATTCCTTTGCCATTAGTTCCATAAATGTTAGTCATGGTACCATCTGTGGCGGTTTCAGTTCCCAAAACAGTCTTAGCAGCTCCTATATGGTAACCTGCGCTAAAGCCAAAATACATTTGTTGAGCCGATAAGCCCATTGCTGTTAAAAGCATAAAAACCAAAATAATGTTCTTTTTCATAAGCTAATAAGTTTAAAATTTGAGCTAAAATAGACAAATTCTTAATTATTGGTTAAAAAATTATTATTGCAATAAAATACTCAAAAAATAATTTAAATATCGTGTATTTATTGGGTTTCTGAAAGAATAACTAAAAAATAGATTTAATTGAGTTTAAGCAAAACGCCGTTTGATATATGTCAAAAATTGCATATAAACAGTCGATTCTTCGTCCCAATTGAGTTCCTCCAGCAATTCAGCGACTATTTTCAGCGCATCATCCAAAGAAGATAACTCGTCAATTTGGGTAATTTTTTCACTGTAAATCTTCATTTTACCGTGGAACAATTCGTTGATAAACTGAAATTTATCATTAATGCCAATATTTCTTTTCAGGCTGTCGATGGGTTTGCTGAGTAGATTTTCGCCAAGGGTTCGATCCGGTGTTTTAGGTGTAATGGGTTTTGTTTCAGATTCAAGTTTTAACCCTTCGTCAAGCTTAGGGTGAGAAGTTGGAGTATTTGCCAAAGGTATTCCTTCGGGAGCGATTTGAGGTTCGAGGTTCGACTTTGGAGGATGGAGGTTAGCGGTTGTGCTTTTTGGCTTATCCTCAACCACTTCAAAGTGCAGTTTAGGCTGTTGCGATTTGGATTTTTTAGCCATGACCTGTGATTCGGTTTTCGGTTTGGAGTCGAAGAGAAGTCCAAAATCTTGGGTGCTTTTCTCAAGCAACTCTTCTGTTTCTCGATCCACTTTTTCGGCCACTTCCTCGATGGTCGGTTCCTTTTCAGGCTCATTTTTAGGGATTTCTTCAACAACTTCCTCCTGTAAGCTAAGCAAGTCATACATTTTTCGCAGGGTGTCTCTAACGATATCCACTTCGATATTATACCATGTTTCGGCACTGTTTAACAATGGTTTCAGTTGTCTTTTCAGATCATCAGATAGTTTTTCTAATGTTTGAACTTTAGTTAATTCCATAAGATTCCTGTATTTTGATAAATCCTTATGTCAAAAAAAGGATTTTGTTTATACTTTTACTGAATGAATTCAGAGCCAAAGTGAGGAAAAAAAAACCTCCAACGGCGGTCGTAAAATTAGTAAAGTATTTATACAGGATAGACAAATGTTTCTGGAAAATTCAACAAATAATCAACAGCGCGCAGGATGGATTGAAGTGGTTTGTGGATCAATGTTTTCGGGCAAAACCGAGGAGTTGATTCGGAGGCTGAAAAGGGCAAAAATTGCAAAACAGCGGGTCGAGATTTTCAAACCAGCCATTGATACACGATATGATGAGCAAGACGTTGTATCGCACGATGCCAACAAAATTCGTAGTACTCCGGTGCCCAATAGTAATACCATTTTGCTTTTGGCCGACGACGTTGACGTAGTCGGAATTGACGAGGCGCAATTTTTCGATTTGGAATTGCCTTTCGTGTGTAATGAATTGGCAAACAGAGGCATAAGAGTTATTGTTGCAGGATTGGATATGGATTTTACAGGCAAACCTTTTGGTCCAATGCCCGCACTTTTAGCTACAGCCGAGTACGTAACAAAAGTGCATGCAATATGTATGCGTTGTGGCGAGCTGGCGCATATTTCGCATCGTACCATCGACAACCAAAAACTCGTTGTGCTTGGCGAAACCGAAAGCTATGAGCCTCTTTGTCGAAGTTGTTTTTTGGAAGCTAATAAAAAGAAATAGCATGATAGTTATTGATAATGTGATAGTTTCGGACGAAATAGTGTCCGAAAAATTTGTTTGCAATCTTGCCGCTTGTCATGGAAGTTGCTGCGTTGAAGGCGACGAGGGAGCTCCGCTCGAAGAGGATGAAATTGGTGTGATTGAGGACGACTTGGATGAAATTATGCCTTTTATGACCGAAGCAGGAAAGGAAGTGGTCAGAAAAAATGGCGTTTTCGACTACGGAATTTCCGGTGAATACGTAACTCCATTAGTTAATGACAAGGAATGTGCCTTTGTTTATTTTGAAAACAAAATTGCTTTTTGTGCCATTGAAAAGGCCTTTAATGAAGGTAAAATCAAATTTCAAAAGCCGATTTCTTGTCATTTATATCCCATCCGAATTACCAAATATCCAGATTACGATGCCGTTAACTATCACCGTTGGCCAATATGTAAGCCGGCAGTACAAAACGGAAAAGCACTTGGAGTGCCGGTTTATAAGTTTTTAGAAGAGCCGCTCAAGCGCAAATATGGCCGTGCTTGGTACGATAAACTCTGCAAAGAGGCGAAAAAAATTGGCTTTTAGGACGGATTTGGATGAGAAATTTGAATTGAAAAAAGCTTTAACGCGGATATAATCGTAAAACCTAATTCCATTTTTTCGGACGCATTAGAATACTGTTACGATTCTTTATCAATTTTATAGCTTTCCTTTAATTGTTTAAAAATGCTTGCCGGATTTACGCCTTCAATCCCCATGGTCTTAAAAATATCCTTGGCTGGCAACTCATGGGCAACGGCTTTTATAAATTTCTGCATATCTTGCTTTATTTTACCATGTAGATTGAAGTAACTGCCACTATCAAGCATCAAAGTTAAACGGAAAATATCATTTTTGTGCTTACTAAGTTGTCTTCTTTCAACAAAAAATCCCTGAGAAAGCCGTTCATTAATATCTATCCAGGCCTTCGCTTTAAGTACGATAAGAGCCTCATTGTTAGCTATATGTATCCCATTTACTATACAACTATGTTTTATTAGATAATGATAATATTCATCTTCTAACAAAATAGCAGACAAACTACTCAATCCTTCATCTACAGGAATGGGTGTTAAATGCGTTTCCTCCCCTAAACCTTTTAAATCCGGATTTCGTGAAAAAAGCTCAATTTGATAGGGAAAGTCTGTTATTTCCGGCTTCACAAAGCGATAATATTGACGATTATCTGCACTTATTTCCTTCTTTTCATATTTACCGTCTTTTATAAATAACCAGAAATTCTTTATGAATTCTTCACTTTTAGCTTCCACTATTATAATCATGTCTATATCCTTGGTGGCTCGGGGATTAAAACCTGCATCTTCTATAATAATATCACATGCAGTGCCTCCAATAATCACATAATTATCTGTAAATTCAGTAAAATATTCCTTAAATTTTTCTAATCCTTTTACCATTGTATTTGTTCCATTATTTGTTTTAAAGCCATTTCAATTCTTTCGTCATCAGAATCTTTGAATATTATGTATAAGGAAAGCGGGTCAACCACATTATTTCTACTTAGTTTACATGGGTTATATCTCCAAAGTTCAATATGATAGTCGCCATCGTATGAACTGGTTTGCTTTATTAAGCCTTTTTGTTCAAGGGCTATAAACTCTGCGTGCGAAATTGCTATATGATTCTTGTTTTCGCCATTTAAATCAGTATAGAATGAAAGTGCATTGATGTTGGTAATGCGGGTGAGCTCCTCAGGTAAAGGTTCGTTAATATACAAAGTCTTCTTAACAGGGTTCTTAAAAAAATTTAGAGCTTTTTCCCATAAATCTCTTTTATTTATTTTGAATAAAACTGTCTTTGTTTTGGAGCCGACAGTTTCGCATAGGCCAAGCTTCGACAGGTTGTCAATCGCTCGACTTAATGTTAGATAAGAGTAGCCCAATAAGGTTTCTAAATCCTTATACGTTTTGTTGGACAGATTCTGATAAAGGATATGATAGAGCAAAATAACCTGAGCTGCCGGTTGAAGTCCACCGTTGTTAGTGATTTTATTTGGCATATACTCCTTTAAATCAATTAATAATTGAGGAATAAAAATTTGTTTATCCTCTATTATAAAGTTAACCTTCTTTTGAATCAGACGGTTACGGTTGTAAGATTTCATATTGGCAAGAACAAATATCACTACCTTATTGGTCTTCTTTTCAATTTGTTCTTTATGTTTTTGGTATTGCATGGGGGTGAGATGTTCATTCTTTGCCATAGATAATAATAAAACTTCTCGATCAAAAACCTTTGTCATCCAAATATCATAGATATTAATAATATATAACGGTAGAATATCTAATAGTTTTTTATCGGCCTTTTGGACTATCAGCTTTTCACTTAATGTTTCTTGCAAATAAGTTACTATCTTTTTCATAAGTTTTAAGATTAGGTCTTCATTCAAGTTTTTAATATCTTTAAAATTGCATATTATCATAGTAAATTGATATAATGCAAAATTAATGATAATATATTCATATACAACACTTATTTATATATCAACTGTTGCAATATTACTAAAACTATGATGTTCGTTATATTTAACATAACCCAATTGATTTGTAACAACTCGAGTTTCACCAAGCGAAAAATCATCTGTATTTGAGTGTGTATGTCCGTAAACCCAAGCAGAAGGTTTTTTACTATCAATCAGGTCAAATAATTCAACAGCAAAAGCATCATTTAAAGCACTTCCTTTATATTTGTCAGGATAGTTATAAAGTGTTGGGGCATGATGCGTAAGTACTATAGATTTTTTGTCGGCCGTATCAAGAGCATTTGAAATAAAACTAACGTTCTCTTGATGAAGTTGATTATATCTCATAATGGAAAAATCATTGCCATTATCTTTTATCAGGCGAAAATCGTTTAGTCCACTAAAAATCTTCCATTCATTAGTCGGATTAATGTTTGACCATAGAGTTGAACAAATAAGCTCAAAATCATTATAATGAACTACAGTTTGGTTAAGAAGATGAACATTACTGAACAAATTTTCATGAAATACACTACTTCTATCTTTTAAATCGAAATAGTAATATTCGTGATTTCCAGGTATCCAATAAATATCTTCGAAATTATCGGATAAGTAGCTAAAGAAATCTTTATGTTTCTCCAAAACAGCAAAGGGCACAATATCACCGGCTAAAAGTAAAATATCACCAATCTTCTTTAATGGCTTATTTTTAAGAAAATCCTTGTTTTCAGGAAACTCTAAATGTAAATCTGATGCGTACTGAATTTTCATTATCGATATAAAATTTAAAAAGTTCATCAAAGACGTAAAGTACAAAAATCTTCAAAGTTGACCCAATTTTCGTTTTCCCTTTTGAAACCCACATTTATTTAATCAAATAAAACAATCCTCAAAAATAGGAGTTCGAGATAAATGAACAATAATTATTTCTAAAATTTTAAGTCACGTCAATTTCAAGTAGATGATTTAGCAATTAGTTTTAAAACTATTGCAACCTACCTTGATTTCTCATAAAATTCTTATGAAAAATACGGATTTGTAAGTTTTAAAAACAAAACTCGCCTTAGAAATTGCGCGAAATCTGTCTATCTGACAGTTACACTCGTTTCTTAATTATCTTAAATCAATTTATGGTTAATAATTTTCATTTATGAAGGCTATGATAAAGCAAATTGTATTTCATAATATTTTCATAACTCTCCGGTAATTTTCGGGGAACGCCTTGTTTATACTTTCGTAAAGTTTTATGAAATTAAAGCATGAAGGAAACAAGAAGAAGATTAGACATCTTAGTACTTTCTGACATTCATCTCGGCACTTATGGTTGTCATGCAAAGGAGCTCCTGCAATATTTAAGGACTGTCAAACCTAAAACGGTGATTCTGAACGGCGATATTATCGACATTTGGCAGTTTAGCAAAAGGTATTTCCCTAAGAGTCATTTCAAGGTTATCAAACATCTTATCGGCTGGATTGGCAAAGGCGTGAAAACCTATTATGTAACCGGCAATCACGATGAACTTTTCAGACGGTTTGAAGGCCTTAAATTGGGCTCATTAAAAATAGTCAACAAAGTGGTTTTAGAGCTGGATGATGGCAAAAAAGCGTGGTTTTTTCACGGAGATGTTTTTGATGTAACGATGCAACATTCCAAGTGGTTAGTGCGATTGGGAAGCATTGGTTACGATTTGCTGATATTGATAAATCGCTTTGTGAACTTCATTTCTCAAAAGATTTTGAAAAAAGGAAAACTTTCCTTGTCGAAAAAAATCAAAGACAGCGTGAAAAGAGCGGTTTCATATATCAATCAATTTGAAGAAGTTACAGCAGATATTGGCATAACCAACAAATATGAATATGTGGTTTGTGGTCATATACATCAGCCAGTGATTCGTGAAATAAAAAAGGACCAAGGAAGCATAATCTACATGAATTCCGGCGACTGGATTGAGAACCTTTCGGCATTGGAGTATGTCGATGGGCAATGGAGTATTTACAAGTTCAATGAAAAAGAAACCTTGAGCAGTTTGGAAGATGTGGAGGAAGACCGCAAGCTAAACTATCACGAGCTGTTTGGAACTATGCTTCAAGATTTTAACAAAATGAAAAGCGTTTAATCAAATACCAAAATGAAAATTCTATATGCAGTTCAGGGCACCGGAAACGGACATTTAAGCCGAGCCATGGAGATTGCTCCGGTTTTAAAACAATATGCCGAAACGGACCTTTTAGTCAGTGGCATTGACTCGGACTTGAAATTGCCTTTTCCGGTGAAGTATCGCTATCATGGATTGGGTTTTGTTTTTGGGAAAAATGGCGGAATAGACCTTTTGGCCACCTATCGCAAGAATAAAATCAAAACCCTTTTAGAGGAAATTAAATCCGTCCCCATTGAGGATTACGATTTGATTATCAACGACTTTGAACCGGTGTCAGCTTGGGCAGCTTACCAACGGAGGCGACCTATTGTGGGCTTTGGCAATCAACATAGCCTCTTGAGCGACAAAAGTCCGAAAGCTGCAAAACGCTATCCTATTGGGGAGATGGTCATTAAGTGGTATGCTCCCACTGCAACTTGGTATGGTTTTCACTTCCGCCCTTACGACACTAATATTTTCACTCCAACTATTCGATCCATTGTTCGTGATTTAACTCCCACGAATAAAGGA
Organism: Bacteroidales bacterium; assembly: GCA_016937295.1. Taxonomy (GTDB): domain Bacteria; phylum Bacteroidota; class Bacteroidia; order Bacteroidales; family UBA1556; genus UBA6267. Next base: position 7,379 of record JAFGWF010000005.1, on the reverse strand, counting down.
CATTACACAGTTTACTTACCGGCTTACTCAGAGCAAAAAGTGATTAAAATTCTGAGCCAAATTTCGCAAGTTCGCTGGGAAGTTTTCTCCAAAGAACACGTTACACCGCAGGAAGTTGGAAATATTCTATTCAAACCCATTGATGCCGCCGAATTTCTGCATTCGATGGCTGCCTGCACGGGAGTGCTTACCGGTGGTGGATTTGCAACTCCTTCCGAAGCGTTATTTCTTGAGAAAAAGCTGATGGTAATTCCCATGAAAGGTCAATATGAGCAGCAATGCAATGTGGCTGCACTCAACCAAATTGGAATTCATAGCTTGAAATCGCTAAAAACGAAACATATACCTCTAATTAATGATTGGGTTCAGAATGCCAACCCCGTTACGTTAGATTTTCCGGATAATTCTGCACTTATCATCGAGAAGATTTTAGAGGATTTTAAATTGGGAAAAATCAAAAATACCCAGGATGAAATGCCTTCGCACATCCTTTCCGTCTATGGCAAATTCTTTGGCAAGAAACAAAATCCATTGGAATTATTAGGAAATCCTGACGGGAAGAGATGAGGCTTCTCACTCCTCCACTCTAATTTTTCCACAGTAAACCAACTCAAAATCAGCATTGAGCAGTTTCCAGTAGTAGAGTCCGGCAGATTCGGGAGCAGGAAGATTAAGTCCGGTAGTTGCGTTGGTCGATTTTTCAACAACTTTCTGATTTTTATTATTCCATATTTCAAAAATCAACTCAGAACCATCTGCTTCCCAGGCGATAGATAGCCTTTTCCCTTTTGAAATAGAAATAACTGAGTCTGCCGAAATTTTCACATCATTGCTACGCATAACACCGTCTTGGTGGCGGAGATAAACTTTTTCTAAATCTTCATTAGTGTTGAATGCTAAAAGATTATCGTTAGCAGGATTAGTTCTTTGATTTGCTTTTGGTGCAGGCTCATTATTTTGAATGGTGTCGAAATTCGGTGAGGTTTGGTTTTCCTTTTCATTTGGTGCAATCACTTGATTAGTATCCGTTTGATCGGCAAAACGAGTGGAATTATCGGGAGAAGAATTAAAGATAAAATAGAAACCAAAAACTATGGCGAGAAGAGCAGCCACACCAATAGTTGCACGGAATAAGGAAGTTTTATAGAAGGGAATGCTTATCGTTTCGGAATGAGTTTCATCCAATATCTGAGAAATAGCCACTACTTCAGCAGCACATTGATCGCATTCGGCCAAATGGGTTTTAATCTCATTAGGCAAATGATCATAGTTGTTAGAAGCCACAGCATCGGCTGCTTGCGCCAAAGCTTCTTCGTTTAGATGATTTATTTCGTCCATAGATGGCTATTTAGGTTTATACTATTTCCAAAGATTGGTTCAAGGAGCTAAAATCCTGATAATCTATATGTTGAGTTTCTTTCTCAATCGAGTCGTTGTAATAAAATTCAAATAATGCTTGAAAACTTTCTTTATCGTAGCCTGAACTTCCACAACCGAGGTTAAGTCTGGTAATGAGTGAGTTTCGAACTTTGTTGAGCCACATCCGAATCGCATCTGGTTGGGCTTGGCGACTTTCTACACGCCGCACTACTTCCGAAAGGATGGTGAATATTTCACCTTTCGACATGGATTCGTTGGTTGTAAAAAGTTTATCGAGAGAATGTGCTAAATAGTCGAAATCGTAAGCTTCTAAATCTGTATGAGTTATAGAAAGGCGATAGTAAAATGCGAAAAACAGTTTAATTTTATGGCGTTCATCACCAAAGAAAAGCAAAAGTCGGGTCAGATTTAGCACCTCATCTTTAATCATCAAATAGTCGGTTTGGCTCAGCGATTCTTTAGTTGAAGTCAAATCTTCCTCGCCTTCCGTAAGCGACCAATGTTTCATTTCTTTGCGAATTACCTCACAAGTCATGCGGTTTAGGATGGCAATGCAATAAGTGGAAATTTGAGATTGGCCTTGAAAGGAAGCGTAAATGGTCTCTTCTTTCTGTAAAAATTTTTCAATTACAGTCATGGTCATGTCTTCCTCTTCTCTGCGAGGAACAGAGCCACGATTTACGTACCGTTTGACCACTTTTTGAGCAAGCTCCATAAGCTTGTCATGCTCTAAACGCCTGATTTGATGACTCTTTGATTTCCCGATTCCAAACATTGGCATTCTGTAATTCTAAAACTCCAAAATTACACAAAAACTCTTTCAGGCAGTGGAGAGTTTTGAGCTTTTAGATAAAGAACAAAGTTTCAAAGAACAAATCAGCCAAGAATCAATAACTCCAAACTTGGTCTATTCAACTCATTAGTTGCAGGTTGGTTGTCGTTTTGAAATAAAGACGCGTAGAAAATAATAGATTATCAAAAATCAAATTAATATTTGTTATAAAATTCTTCATTTTTCTTTTCAAAAACTCATTACAGATGCAACCAATAAGCGACAATAAATTTTTAATTTAAACCTAAATTGTAAGAATATGAAAAGAATTAACTATGTAAAAGGATTAGTAATGTTGATGGTTGTGGCTATGGTAATGGTTTCAACAAGTTGTAAGAAAGATAAAAAAACCTATCAAGCTAAGGTGAGGAATTCCTGCGAAATTACGCTTTTAGGCCTTCCATTTATGAAGTACAATATCAAAGATTTTTCTCTTGGTGATATTAAGTTTGGAGCCGTTGCAAAAGGTGAAGATTCAGAATATAAGGATATTGAGAGCGACACAGAGTACGCTGTATCAATTACTTATGATATTTATTTATATGATGCAAACACCTTTCAATGGGAGTTTGATCGCACTGAAACTGCTGATTTAGGAACTGAAGAGTGGTCCGACAGCGAAGACAGCGACAAGTTTATCTTGAAGGTTGAAGTTGGGGATATTTTACAAGGTTATAAACCAATATTTAATACCTATATCGCAAATTAAACCAAATTATTCCCGGGTAAGCAATTACTCATTCTTTTTTCATTTAGGCCGGCTATGCAACTAGTCGGCTTTTTTTATCGGCCAATGAGAATAAATCCTGCCCAGTCTAACGGCAACTCCCCACGTTTTATGGCTTCTTGCTTGGCTTTCTGCAAACTTGTCGCATAATCATTACCGTTGAGATAGTAACTGTAAAAGTCATTCATCAAAAGCATCGTTTTTTGGTCGTGCACTTTCCAAAGTGAAGCCATCACATTTGGCACGCCTGCAAGAATAAAATAGCGCTGTAGAGAGTTGATACCTTCGCTTCCTTCAATACGCCCACTACCTGAATTACAAGAACTTAAAACAATCAGATGAGCTTTTGGGGTTAGATTACTGATTTCATCCGAAAAGAGATACGCGTCATCTATTTTAGTGGAATTTTCTGCGAAGAAAATGCCGGTAAACTCTGGATTAGTTTTAGAAACATAGCCATGTGTGGCGATATGAATGATAGCATATTTGTTGATCGAATGTCGAAATGCATCTTCTGTGGCGTCTTTTCCATAGGCCGAAAGAGCTTCTACATCATTGTTTTTAAACAACTTAGCAATTTTTTCAACCTCAAGTTTGGAATAAGGAAGATGGTCTAACTCAGCACGTTTGGCATTATAAAGCTCTGCAAAATAGTCCACATTGCCACTGCGCATCGTAAGGTCGTTAGACTTTCCATTAAAAACAGGTGCGAAACCGGCAAACGATGGCGTGAGATTCTGCTTTTTCATTGCCGATTCCATCCATAGATTCAGAGAGTTATGATAGACGATGCTGTGAGTTTCCACTAACAACTTGCTTCCATCCAAGCTCAAAATCTCAAAAGGGATTTTCCATAAGTCTTTATGGGGAATGATTATCAGACGATGTATTCCGTTAGGAATATCTCCAATCAACAACTTGCTAAGCTGCTGATTTTCTGCAGATAAAACTGTCTCCCCACTTTTCAATTTTCGGGAAACTGCGGCAATCAAAGTTTTTACGACTGAAAAACTTGTGTAAGATTTCACAACGATGTTTTCGCTGGTAATCAAAACCGAATACCAAAGAGAATCGCCATCGACATAATAATTAAGCAATGCTTCATCCGGCTTCAATTGCTGACGAATTTCAGAGGCATTGTATGCCAAAATTTTTGGAGCATAAAGCAAATTTTCATTATTCATCCTGATTTGCAACTTGATAAGCTCTGTAGAAATTTTCATTGCCGAATCTTCATAAGCAATTTTACTCATCGGATTATCCGTTAGTTGCGACTGATCAAATTTGGTCTTAAGGTGTCGTTTTTTCAGGAGTTGCTCAAAATAATCGTTCCAAAGGGATTCGGACTCTTCGGAAGTATTTCGCTTCCTGAAGGCCATTTGCTTTTGAAGGAAAAACGATTGGGATGAAGCGATTGCGTCAACTATCTGCTCTTGAGTTTTCGACTTGTTTTCCAAAGAATTTAAAGAAAAAAGAGCTCTTAATTGCTGATTGACAATGTTTTCGTAAATTTTGGAATATCGTAACCCGGAGGCATCCTCAATCACACCATTGGAACTTCTTAGAACAACCTCTGCCAATAAATTGTAAACTTTGATGGATTTTTCTAAGTTCTCATGAGCATCACCAGCGGCAAAATCGCGATAATAATTTCCAATTACCATCAACGAAGGAATCATGGTTTGATAGATATTATAAATGTCTATTGTGTTGAGGATCAGAGAGTCATTTTTGAGATTTTCGATGTTAAAACTATCCAAAAAGTTTTCTATGGTGCGATAAGCATAGCGGAGTTTTTCCTCCGGAATTTCAGAATAAGTCATCAATAAGCTATATGCTTCGATGCGCTCACGGGAAGGTTTGTCTCCCACAGCTTCAATCACCATTTTTTTGTACATAGCAGCTTCTTCAGTCATATTTCGGCTATGATACGACTGGTAATACGTGTAATAAACCGGAGCCAAAAGCAAAGGATCCTCAATTTCATATTTTTTTATAGAATGCTCAATGTCTGTCATTACTGATTTTTGGAGTTCCACATCTCCGGCATCCATTGCATCATAAAGGTTCTGACGTAAGATATTCATTCTTAAGTACAAATCCGGAACTAAGGAATTATTGATATACTGTCTTGATTTTTGTACCAGGGCAGTTTCCATTTCCTTATCTCCGAGTTTTCCGTAATAGCCTGAAAGCATATAATTTATATTAGCCAGAAATTTATTCAACATATTACTGTCTAAATTCACCTGTTTCACATCCCGTTCAACCTTAGTCATAATTTCGATTCCGAGACGCACATCCGTTTTAAAAGCGATATGAGCAAGACCTTGACTGACAATCATATACAATAGTCCGTCACCAAAATATTTCGACTCTGCGAGTGCTTCTTCCATAAATGGCAAAGCTTCATAAGGCCGTCCGAGATTCAGCAGCCCGTTTCCAACATTAGCTTTAAAATCGGTGAAAACCCTGGTGGTATCTTTCAAGGATTTCATAATGTTATGTCCTCGCATAAAGTAGTTTACACTTTCTTGGTCTTTGTATTGATAGAAAAAATTGGTGCCACGAAATTTCATCAGCATTGCAAATTCTATATTCAAAGTATCAGTCGATTTGATGGCTGTGTGCATAGCGACTTCCTGAATCGAGTCGGCAAGATTCAGATTGCGAAAAATGCCAATGAGATTGACCGAAGTTTGGTTCATCAAGAACAAATATGCCGGAATATTTTTCTGAGCCAAAAGGCGTTGCGCATAGATGTCCGCTGTGATTAGCAAAGAGTCTAAGTTACCATTTTTTACCTCTTGGTTCAACGTTTCGAGCATTGTAGAATCTTCCGGAAAAACTCGACTTTCAGGAAAAGCAACAGGAAGTTGAGCCAATAGTTGAAAATTAAAAGTTACGAAAACGACTAATAAAAGAAAAAAGCGGTTATTCATAATCAGTTATTTGAGTTATATTATTGATATTAAGCACATTGAAGGATTTTAGCGCTAAAAGAAAACGAATGCAAATATTTGATTTTTATGAATAAAAAGCAAACGGCAATTAAGTCGAAGTAGAGAGCTTGCAAAAGCGAGAAGTGGCTGCCATCTTGTGCACTGTCGAAAGAAAAATGAGCACCACATGTACTTTGCCCAATAGGAGAAAGAAACAGGAGTCTTCTTAAGTCATGCGTTAATGGAGCGTGTGTACCTGTTTTTCTTACAACAATCGCTTTAAGTAATCTTTCAATTATTAGATGTCCGATGAATAATGCCCAGTGGAAATCCTTTGATTTCTTTAAGTTATTCATCGTTTCAAAGTCAGAATCTGACCTCATTATCCAATGATTTTTTTATTAGTTCGATATCAATTCTTTCGTTTTCCATTTATCAAATATCCAAAAAAAGTGTTCTTGCTCAAAACTGTATTCTTTCACCATGCACCATAACTACTTTTTAAATCTGACCTTATCAGCGCTATTCGAATCATTTGGGTTGAATAAGTCTGCTTATATTCAGATTTACTAAGGCAAAAATAATATCACTTTTTAAAGGCCCCTCAGATTTCTGATTAATATCATATAGGCTAATGAAAGTCTGATGTATTCTAAATCACAACTTCGATGCTGGAAGGTTTTTGTATAACTATTTGCAATCATTAGATTATACCTGTGTGATTTTATCCCTTTGGGAGAAGCACTTTTCTATCGGCAGATAGGTTGGTACTTATGTGTAAATCGTTTAATTATAGCACTTTATGTTTTGTGTTTTGAGCAACCGGCTTATTTAATTGTTTCAATAAATTGTTTAGCCGTTACTGTCGGTATCTTCGAATTTTTAAAATCCTTTAGGTTTCGCGTTATAATTACTTCTTGCTCATGCTCAATGGCTGTAAAATATTGAAGACCATCTTCAAAATCTGAAAAATTGTCGTCATTTAAAGCCAATCCAATAATCTTATCGTCCAAAGGCAATATTTTCAAAATCAATTTAAGCTTTCTAAGTACAGATTTTGCTTTTATGGAATCCATTTGTTGCAATAATACATAACCGGTATTTGCAAAAGTTAAAGACGAAACCGATAATTCGACTCGTTTTTTGTCTGCAAGGGAAAATAATTCCGCAGCTTCTTCAAAAAATGGCTCTCGCCTTGATAATAAATCAATTACAATATTTGTATCAACGAATATCCTTTTCATTTGTACTTCTTTTCTATAAAATTCCGATACTCTTTTTTGTAATCAAAGTCGTTTGGTAGTTCAATTACACCACTCAAACTCTCAACAAGGGGAGTAATCGAAATTTTTTTCTCTTCTCCTTTCGGTTTAGTGATATTGTCGAGATAAGATTCAATCATCTTTGAAAGACTTATCTTATGATTACGAGCATAATTTTTAGCTCTTTCAATGACATTATCATTAAGTCTCAATGTTAATTTCGTTTCCATAAACTT